>NZ_JBEXNT010000001.1:0-198650 GCF_040611255.1 Kitasatospora sp. NPDC002965
GGCGAGGACGACGAGCGGAGCCTGCGCAACAAGCTGGACGCGCTGTACGTCCCCGGGCCACGGTGGGACGGCACCGCCGTGGTGGAGCCCGAACCGCCAGCGGAGTGGAAGGCCCGGTCCGCCGTGTTCGAGGCCCTGCGCGCGGACCGCGACCGAAAGGCGCTCGCTGCGGCGCCGCGGCCGTGAGACTGAGCGGGGCAGCAGTGTCCGGGATAGGGTGTCGCGGTGAACGTTGAGTGGGCCCCGAGGGCGGGGTCGGACGCCCGGGCGAGCTGTCCCCCGCCAGTGGCGGGCGGTCGGCGATGACGTCGATACCCGCGGCGGAGGCCCTGCTCCACGCCGGATCGGCCGGTGGTCGGCTGGCTGACCTCGTTCAGCAGCAGGACTGCGGAGCTGAGCAGAAATGCCCGTGGAGCCTGGTCCGCGCCGTAGGGCTGGCGGAGGAAAAACGCGCGGCCGCTGCCTGGATCGTCGCCGACGAGATCATGGCCTCCCGCACCGGAGTCGAGCACCAGGTCTACAGCCTCTGGCGGGAGGCCACCCTCGCCGGCACCAAGCTGACCGGGACCGACTCGACCCTGGTGTACGCCTTCGCCTTCAACGTGTTCGGCACCCCCTCGGCGATCAGCGGCGAGGGCCACGGCCTGCCCGGCTACGTGGGTGAGTGGCTCTGGTACCTGACGACGCGGGACCTCCCGCCGCCGGCCGGGCGCAGCGTGGAGTTCTTGTCGGCGCCGGGGATGGAGGTGCGCGACAGCGGTGGCGACGGGCTGATCATCCACCGGGTCGCGGAGGGCGGGCCGGAGCTGGTCTTTCGCCTGTGGGAGATGAAGAAGTACACCGGTGCTAAGCCGAATCTGACCCCGACGATCACGGGGGCGTGGAAGCAGCTGACCGAGCACGGTTCGCGCTATCTCGCGCAGATGTCGTGGGGCGGGAGGCTCCTCGACCCCGACATCGGAGAGTTCGTGAGCGGGCTGGTGGGGCACTGGGTGGAGGGGCATCCGTCGAGCGGCGGTGGGGTGAGCGTGGCGACGAACGCCGTGAACATCCCGCAGGGGAGGGCGTTCCAGTTGGCGCACAAGCACTTCCCCACCCACACCCATCCCGGGGCGATGCAGGGTCTGGTGGTGGCGGTCGACGACCTTGACGACTTCGCCCAGGCTGTGAGGGGGTACGTGTGGAGCGCACTCTAGATCCGGCGGTGCTGGCGGCGGCGCTCGGTGTGTACCGGCCCGACGGTGTCCTGCCGAGTCCTGAGGCCCTGCTGGAGACGATCACCAAGCTGGAGATCGCGGCGTTCCGCACCGAGTACGAGGTGGCGGACGAGACGGTGGGCACGGCGTGGCTGCTGCACGGGCTGGCCGCCCTGAACCCCGAGGCTCCGGGCTTCGACCGGGCGCGGATCCGGCACGCGTTTGCGGTCAGCGCGCACGTTCTCGACCTGGCGCTCGCGGACGAACGTCGCTCGCCAGCGGACCGGCTGCAGATCGCCTTCGCCGCCCAGGCCGGCTACCGGCGCTGCGAGCAGGACCCGAACGCGACTGCCGTCTACCGCCGCGTCGCCCACCTGGTGGACACCGAGGCCGGCCTTCCTACGCACATCGGGACGCTCGCGGTGGAGGCCGGTGTCGCGTTCCTCGGTCTGGACCGGCCCGCGCTGGTCGGCGCGCTGCGGACGTGGCGGCGCCAGTTCGCCGAACTCGGGGCGCTGCTGGGGCGAGACCGTACGTCCCTGGCGGGCACGATGTTCGGTCCCGCGGAGGCGGTCGTCGAAGCGGTTCACCACCTGCAGCTGCACCTGGTCCTCGGGGAGGCCGAGGATCTGCGGGCTGCCCGCGAGCTCCTGGTCTCGGTCGTCGAGCAGCGGGTGGGGCAGGGCGACCGACTGGCGCCGTGGGTGGCCGCCCACCTGCTGGAGCTGAGCGGGGAGCTCGCCGACAGCAGCCTCTACCGGCTGCTGCCGGCCGGTACGCCGGGCGCGGTGGCACGGACCTTCGCCCTGTCGAGCCCGCCGGTGATGACCCTGTGGCCGCCGCAGCGCGAGCTGCTGCGGCTGGAGCGCGGCAACCCGGTCGACCCCGCGACCGCGCGCAGCCTGATCAGCGTGCCCACCAGCGCGGGCAAGACGCTGATGGCGCAGCTGGTGATCTGCTCCCACCTGGCCCAGCGGGAGGGGCGGGTGCTGTACGTCTCGCCGATGCGTAGCCTGGGGCGGGAGATGAGGGCGGCGCTGCGGGGGCGGCTGCGCGGCCTGGGGTACCGGCTGGCGGCCGAGCGGCCGGACTTCCCCGTCGACCGGATCGACTTCGGTCACGGGGCGCTGACGGACGATGTGGAGATCGTGACTCCGGAGCGGCTCATGCACATGATCCGCAACAACCCCGAGGCGACGTTGGCCGATGTCGGGCTGATCGTCGTTGACGAGGCCCACCACCTCGCGCAGGGTCGGCGCGGCTTCGTGCTGGAGAGCCTGCTGGCGTTCCTGGCTGCGAGCACGTACGAGGTGCGGCTGGTACTGCTGTCTGCGGCGGTCGGCAATCGGGCCCAGCTGGCGTCGTGGCTGGAGCCTGACCGGCCCCCGCAGGAGGTGGTCTTCACCGACACCTGGCGCGGACCGCGTCGCCTCCATGGCCTGATCTACCCGTCGTTGCTCAAGGACCAGGCCGAACTCTCGCCCCGGCGCGCCAGCAAGAAGCAGCCCTCGACGACCAAGGCCACCGTGCCGGTGGCGATGCGCCTGGACCTGCGGCCCACCGCCGGCTCCCAGGTCGCCCATCTCATCACCGGCCGGCTCGGGGAGCGCACGTTCGCCGCCGTCAACTCGTGGGAGTGGAACGCCCGGACCAAGCTGTCCGGAGGGATCGCGAACTACAGGGTGTTCGCCGCCGGGGCCGCCGCTCTCACGAAGGCCGGCAGCGTCCTCATGGTCGTCGACACCAAGCGGGCCGCCCGCGACACCGCCCTGGCCATCGCCGAGCACCTGGACGAACGCCCCGAGGCCGCCGCGCTCACCGAGTACCTCGCCGACACGCTGGGCGCCGAGCACCCGCTGGTTCGCTGCACCCGCAACGGCGTCGCCTACCACCACGGCGACCTGCCCGACGACGTGCTCCAGGCCGTCGAAACCGCCCTGCGCGAGAACGAGCTGCTGGCCATCGCCAGCACCAGCACCCTCACCGACGGCGTCAACCTCCCCGTGCGCACCGTCATCATCCACAGCGGCGTGGACGGCGACCAGCGCCACTACGAGGGCCAGCGCCAACTGCTCGCGGCCGAGCTCCTCAACGCCGTCGGACGCGCCGGGCGGGCCGGACGGGAGAGCGAGGGCTGGATCCTGCTGACCCGCCCCTACCCGCCGACCTCCGCCGACTTCGACACCCTCACCCCCGACACCGACCAGCTCACCGTCGCCTCCGCCCTGCTCACCGAGGAGGCGCTCGCCGACCTGGCGGCCGCCGAGGAGCGGTTGCGCGACGACGCGGACGCCGTCTTCGCCCTCGCCGACAGCATCAGCGCGGACTTCGCCGCGTTCGTGTGGTTCCTCCTTGAGGCCGAGTCCGCGACCCCGGCCCTGTCGGGAGAACAGGGTCGGCTGGCCCCGGTGTGGCGCCTGCTGGCCATGGACCAAGATGGCGGCATGGCCGTCGCGGTGCGCTGGCACCTCCTCGCCATGAAGGTCGTCGAGGTGTACGACCGCACCAACGCCGACAGCGCCCGACGCTGGACCACCACGGGAACGAGCCTGCACTCCGCGCGGCTGCTCGACGGCCTGGCCCGCGACCTCTCCCGCGCCTTGGCGGAGCAGCACGCGCAGGAACCTCCCGCCGACCCGGCGACCGCATGGCTCACCGCGACACCGGAGTGGTCGCTGGAAAGAACCCTGGACTTCCTGGCCGAGCACGACATCTTCGGGCAGCTCCTCAACCTTCCCGAAGCCGCCCGGGCCTGGCACTTCACCACCCGCGAGCGCGCGGGATCACCTGTCGAGGTCCCCGTCACCGCGGCGGTGCGCAGCTGGGTGACCGGGGAGAGCATCCCCCGCCTCGCCCGTGCCTGGATGCCCGGTATCCCGGCCGAGTGGGCGCTGGAACAGGCTGTCCGCTGCATCAGCAGCACTTTCGAGCACGTCCTGTCCTGGACCCTCGGAGCCCTGATCAACCTGGTGAACGAAGCCAGCTCGCACGAACCGGGAACGCCGCTGCTCAACCCCCAGACGGCCTGGCACCTGCGGCACGGCGTCGACACCGAGCAGGCCCTGACCCTGCTCACCTCCGGCATCACCTCCCGCCGCCTGGCCCACGCCATCGGCAGCGACGCCGCCACCCACGGAATCCACCCCGCGGACCTCCGCGGATGGCTCTCATCCCAGGACGTCGACGGCTGGGCCACGTCCTACAGCGCGACGACCTACGAGATCGACGACCTCCTCGACTACGTCCGCACCCCCTCCAACCTCGTCAACGACCTGGTGGCCGGCACCACCGTTACTGTTCAGATCCGCGTCCTGCTGCCGATCGGCGATGCACCTGCCACCCTGGTGCGACCCAGCAGCGGCAGCGCGAGCATCGGCATCCATATCGACGGCCAGGTCGTCGCCACCGTGCCCCCCGATCGCCACCTCGACGTCCTAGCTATGCTCGACAGCGGCTTCGACCTCCACCACAGACTCCGCGGCAGCGACCTGATCACCAGCCGCGCGAACTTGCCTGGCGCGGCGCTCCGATGGCCGTAATCAACAGGCCGGGTCCGAACGCGGGCCTGGCCTAACCAGAAGGGGACTTCCCATGAGCGACGGCACCGTTGTTCCCCGGAGCGCCGACGGACCGATTCGCATCTCGGCGGCTGCGCTGCCGGCGATGGCGCGTATGTCGTCGGACGAGCGGGAGGTGCTGTTGATGCTCCTCACATCCTCGCTCAACCCGGACACGAGTGCCGTGTGGGTCAAGAAGGCGCTGGCGGGGCTGCGGAAGAAGAATCTCATCGCGAAGACCGACCACGGCTACGTCGTGAGCAGCGAGGTGGCCTCGTGACTGCGACGTGAACCAGGGCTGGACGAACAGGATCCGCGCACCGATGAACACCCGGCCGTCCGCGCGCACGAAGAACTCCTGCGGGTGATCGCTGAACAGGCGCCGCACACGATCGCCGCCATCGACGCGGTCCTGGACACCCACGTCGCCATCATCGCCTCCCGCTGGGGGGGTCGGGTGACGAACGGGGCCACCAACCGCGGACGGAGCGGGGACCGGCTGACCCGCCGGCCGAGGAACGGACCGGATCGGCGTGCGTGCAGAGCGGCTTGCTCGGGCATCGGAAAGTCCTATCTTGTCCCGAGGGTTACCGCCAGACTGGGCGCCATGGTCCTCGAACTTCCCCGCCCGGCCGTTGCGCCCGGGAGGCTGCCGCAGCACCCGACGGCCATCGACCCCACGGTGCTGCCCGGGCGGATGCTGCTGGCGGTGCTGGACACGAATGCCCTCCTGATCGAGGCGTGCAGCCAGGCCAAGCACAACCGCCCCCACCACCCGCTGGCCGCCCTCGCGGACACCCGGCGCGCGACTTCATACGTGGCCCCGCATGTCCTGGAGGAGCTCGACGAGCACCTGCCCAGGATGGCCCAGACCTTCGGGGTGCCGACCGACGCGGCAGGGCACGCGCTTCGGAAGAGCATCCTGCCGCTGGTGCGGGTGGTCGACCTGGAGATCCGCGACCACCTCGCACCGGGCACACGGCACATCCTGCGCCGGATCCCCGGCCTGCCCAAGGCGCAGCAGGGGGATCCGGACGACGCTCCGACGATGGCGTTGGCGGAGTTCCTGGGCCCCAGTGTGCTGTTCACCCGCGACCGGGTGTTCGAGCGGTTCGGGCTGGCGGTGATGGATTCGCTGGCGGTGGCGCAGACGCTGCTGCGGACGGCGGGTCTGGAGGCGAACGGGGCGAACGCGGTGCTCCTGGCCGGCTGTGTTCTGGAAGCCACCGTGGCGGGCGTCGGCGCGCTCGTGGATGTCGCGTCCCGGCGGCCCGGGCTGACGGCGGCCGCGGTGGCCGGAGCGCTCTGGTACCTGTGGCACACCGGTCGGCTGGCGGCGGGCTGGCGGCCGGTACTGTCCGGGCTCTGGGAGGTCGCGGAGTCGGTGCTGCAGCTGGTGGCCGACGCGCGGCAGGAGCACGCGGACCTGAGCGGGACGCTGACCGTGGTGGAGGCGACCGCGTTCCCGTCCGTGGAACAGTCGGCCGCGCGCTGCCTCGCCCGGTACGGCCGGCCGCTGACCGCCATGGAGTTGCGCGATGCCCTGGCCGGCCAAGTCGCCGTTCCGGTGTCGGCGGCCCGGCTGCGACGGGAGATGGGGGCGCACCGCGCCTTCGTACGACTCTCCCGGGACAGGTGGACCGTCGGACGGCCCGCGTCCGGGTGCCGGAAACCGTAGCGGCGCGGAGGGGGCCAGCAAGCCATGTTCAAGCGGTCACCAGCTGATTGTCGCTCCTCGCCTCGGCGGGGGACGGTCAGCTGGTGGGCTGAACAGAAGGTTCTCACCGCGGTGGGGGGAGTCGGCGCCGAGCCAGCGGGGCCGGGTACGGCGTGGGTTTGATATGGAACGGTCCCCGGCGCGGGTCCACGGTGGCGCTCTGCGGCTTGGCGTGCATCCGGCCCAGGACGGCACCACGGGTGCACCCGCTACCGGCTGCTGCTGCTTCGAACGACCGCCCGCACCGGCCACGGGCCGAGAAGCCCGTCTGGGTCTCATGGCAGGATCTCCCCCATGATTGCCGTGCTGGATGCCGTGGTGCTCGGTTGGTGGCCGCTTGCTGTTGTAGTGGCGGTTGTCGTTCACGAGCTCCACCAAGAGGGCTCTGCCCGGATCTGCGTGAATCCCCAGGTCGGGGCGTGAATGCAGGAACGTTCGCCCTGGGCAGCTCTCGTTCATGGGGGTCTGCTCGGTCGAGGATGTTCCGTTTCCCGGGATCGCTGTGCGGTTGGAGGGTGTGACCGCGACCGAGGAGGTGCTCTTCGCCGACGCGGTCGCGTGTGGACCGCCCGGTCGCTGCCCGTCATGCGGACGGAAGGCGGCCCGGGTCCATTCGACGTACCGGCGGACTCTGGCCGAACAGCCGCTGGGCGGAAGCAAGTTGGCCGTCCGACTCAGGGTTCTCCGGTTCTTCTGCGACCGCCGGTCGTGCGGACGGACGACGTTCGTCGAGCAGGTCGACCGGCTGACAGAACGTCATCGAAGGTCCAGTCTCGGGTTGAAGGAAGTGCTGCGCGCGGTTGCCGTCGAGCTGGGCGGCCGGGCCGGCGCACGGCTCTGCCGCAAGCTCCACCTGGCGGCCGGCCGGACCCCCCTGCTGGAACTGCTGGAGGCCCCGCCAGTGCCGGAGCGGGCTCCACGGGTGCTCGGCGTGGACGAGTTCGCCTTCCGGCGAGGTCGCCGGTACGGGACAATCCTGGTCGACGTCGAGACCGGGCGGGTAGTGGACGTTCTGCCCGACCGGACGTCCGAGACGTTCGCCGCATGGCTCACGGCGCATCCCGGTGCGGAGGATCATCTGCCGGGACAGGGCCTCGGCCTACACCAAGGCGGTCAAGCAGGCGGCCCCGGACGCCACCGAAGACGCTGATAGGTGGCACCTGCTGCAGAACCTCTCCGCAGCGGTGGAGAAGACCTGCCACCAGCACCGCTCCTGCCTGCGGAAACGGGCCGAGGAGGAGGATTCGCCCGAGCCCCCGATGGTGCTGTTGCCGCCACTGGAGCTGCCCCGCACCCAGGTGGTCGAGCGGACCCGCCACCGCTACGCGGACGTCCACCGGCTACTGGGGAAGGGCTGGACGATCAGCGCCATCGCCCGCCACCTTGGACTGGACCGCAAGACCGTGCGCGGTCGCGGCAGCCCAGGTCGCCCAACGGGCCGTCGCCACCGAGGGCTCCCCCCGCTGGCTGTCCCTGCTGGCGATGCGCGAGGCCCGCGGCTGGGCCCTGCAGCGCGACCGCTCCCAGACCGAGAGCGCCCTGGTCCGGGCCCACCACCACTACGCCGCCGACCCCCGCGACGCCTACCCGCCATGGCTGGAGTTCTACGTCCCCGCCGAACTGGCCGGCCTGGAGTCGCTGTGCCGCTCCGACCTCGGACAGCACGGCCGAGCCGGAAACGGCGCCGAGCAGGCCGTCATGCACTTCGGCACCGGCCACGCCAGAAACCGGGCCCTGTACACCGCCGACATCGCCCTGCACCGACTACGCGGACCCAGCCCCGACCTCGACGCCGCAACCGAGGCAGCCCTCAACGCCCTCGGCCACCTGCGCAGCATCCGCTCCGCCCGGCTCGAATGCTCCCTGCAACAGGTCGCCCTCCAGCTCGCCACTCACCCGGGCCCCACCACACACGACGCCCTCGACGCCTACCGCACCGCCCTGCCGGCCTCCGGGAGCAGCACATGAACACCCCCACCGACCTCACCCTCCGCACCCACGGCCCGCAGGCCACCACCGCCATGCTCGACACCCTCACCGACATCTGGACCGCCGCTCACACCGGCCACGACGACGTCGCCGACGCCGGCTTCACCCCCGACGCGCTGCGCCGCCAGATCACCGGCCACACCCGACACGACCACTTCACCCTGGTCACCGCCCACCCCGCAGGCGAAGGGGCGCCGATCGGCTTCGGCTACGGCTTCCGCTGCTCCCCCGCCTACTGGTTCGGCCTCACCCTGCTGTCCACCATCAGTAGCCCGGTCACAACCGTCGACACGCTCGCGGGACTGTGCGAGCTCGCGGTCCTGCCCGCCTGGCAGGGCAGGGGCGTCGGCAGCACCATCCACCACGCGCTCGTCGACGCCCTCGCCACCGACTGGGCCTCCCTGCTTGCGATGCCCGGCGAAGACCGTCCCGAACAGCGCCTCTACCGCCGACTCGGCTACCACTACGCCGGTCCCTACCAGCCGGCCCCGGACGCACCGGTGCTCGATCTTCTGCTGCTGTACCAGGGCTGCTGAGCAAAGTGTCCGCCGCGTCCCGACCAGTACAGGAGCAGCATGACCGCCACCCGTTCCCGCTCCGTACGGGAGCCTACCTCGCCTACCCGGACAACGCCGACGCCCGCACCGACATCTTCTACGCCAAGGAGAAGCTGACCGCGCCGTCACCGGCTACCCGTACTGGGGCGAGTCGGAGCAGGGGAAGGCCCTGCACGCCGCCGTTTCGCGGGCTCGGTCAGCGTCGTTCGACGCTGAAGCCGCTGTCGTGGAGTGCGGCGTTCCACCGGTCCCGGTCGAACCACTGGGTGATGTCCGGCGACATGGCGATGATCTGCTTCATCCGGTCGTTCCAGTCGTGGCCGGAGGGGCCGCGGCTGCCCTCGCACCCCTCGCACCCGTCCTCGCCGTGGATGTGGCCGGCCATCCACGCATTGACCGCCACGTTGACGATCACCGCGTACAGGTCGCCGCCGGTCTGCGCGAGGGAATCCGGTACGCCGCCCAGGATGATGGCGAGCTCGGGGTTGTTCACCGGCGGCATCGGAGCCACGCCAACTCCGCTGTTCGCGCTGGCCTCCTCGAACTCCTTGTTCTGCTGCGCGATGGTCTCGGCCAGTGCGGCTGCGTCGAAGTAGCGCCAGGCGGAGCGCTGCTGGATGCCCAGCCGGGCTGCGACCGTGGTCATGTTGGTCTCGATGACGTCCGCGACGGCCCCGGGCCGCACGGTCACGCCACGGCGAGCGAGCTCCGCCAGTGTCCCGGCGACGGCTTCCTTGAAGTCCTTGGTGTTCCTCACCGGCACAGCGTACGGCGCACAGGAATCGGACCAGGGGCGGTCGGGGGGCGGGGGCGCGCGCGAGCCTACTGTCGGTCGGCCGGCGCGAGGGGAGCGATGAAGCGGCGCAGCGCGCGGGCGGCGCCCATCATCAGGGCGAAGACGGTCACGGGCGAAAGCCCGAGGACGACGGTGCGCGCGGTTCCGGAGAGCGCGGAGTCGGCGAAGGCCATCAGTCCGAGGAGCAGTGCGACGCCGCCGAGGAGCATGGCGGTAAGTCGCGCGCCGACGGGGAACCAGGCCGGGCCCGGGATGTGCTCGACGGCGTGGGCGTGGGCGAGGTGGCCGGCGAAGTCGCCGGTGACGAGGCCGCACTCGCAAACGGTCTCGGTGCGCTGCTCGCCAGCGAGGACGGACGCGCCGACGTCCTCCCGGTGCCGGATGCCGTGGCGTCCGTCATCGATCCTGCGGCGGCTCACTGCGCCTCCCCGAATCCCTGGTGTGCCAAGTGCCCACTTTAGGGGCCGCCGCCGCCACCCGCGTGGCCGCGTTCCGTGGTTGCCTCGCACTGTCGGCGGACTCAATTAGCCTGTGTTCGTAGGCATTTGATGCTTAATAGGTCAAATGTTCTGAATGTGTGCTGTGTGTCACGCCGCCGAACGGGAGGACCACCGAACATGACCGCCCCCGCCCAGACCGCCCCCGCGCACGAACGCGCCGACCACGGCCCCTACCAGGCAGCCGACGCCGCCGGAATCAACCGCTACCTCTGGGACCTCGGACGCAACGCCGGGATCATCCCGGTCGCCGACACGGAGCGCGGCCGCTGGTCGGCGGCCGTCGTCCACCAACTGTGCACCGAACTGCCCGAGCTGCTGCCCCGCCTCGACGCCTTGCGCCCGCTCGGCGCCCGCAGGATCGCCGAGACGCTGCGCCAGGTGACCGGTGTGGCGGCCGTCGCTCCCGAGGACGTGCCGGTCCTGGCCGACCAGGGTCTGCTCCGGCGCCTCGGCACCTTCGAGGGGCACCCCACCTACGGTGCGCTGGAGGCCGAACAGTGGACGGACACGGCCGCCCTTGCCGCCGTCGTCGGCGAGCGCACCGCCTGGATCGAGGCCTCGCTGTCCACCGCCGGCGCAGCGAAGGCCTGCCCCTGGGCGGAGACCGAGAACGAGTTCACGTGGGCCGCCGAGCAGCGCGGCACGGTGTCCGGGCACCTCGGCCGATGGGCCGTCGCCGCAGTCGAAGCGCTGGCGGCGGACACCGAACTCGCCGAACTGGTGGAGGGGCGGCGCCTGATCCCCGGGGAACGCGCGGCGGACCTTCTCGACATCAGCTACACCCGGGACTTTCCGTACGTCCTGGCTGCCGGCTGGTTGGAGCCGGCGGGCTCGTGGTCCAAGCGGGCGGGCACGGTACGCACCGTGGAGGTCAGGCTCTACCGGACCGCCGACGTCCTCGCGCTGCGTGAACGCGGCGGGGTGGACTGGGAGGCCGTGCGGGCCGTCCCGCCGGGCCGGACCTCCGCCCTGCGCGCCCACGCCAAGAAGAAGCCCAGCCGGGCCGAGCTCGCCCGCCGCCTTGCGACCATGGTGGCCGAGCAGCACCAGGTGCCGGTGCACCTGCTCCACGACAACGTGCAGGACACCTGGAGCATCGCCTGCTCGCCGCAGGACGAACTGCTGCTGACCCGGCAGTTGCTCCTCGCCGCCGCCGACGGCAGCGCCGAGCTGGAGACCCTCGCCCGAGGACTGTGCTTGAAGGACGTCCGGCTGAAGACGCTGCTGACCGCCCGGGAGGTGTCGGCTCCGGGCGCCGGGCTGGTGATCGACACCGAGACCACCCGCCTCTACGACGCACGGGTGTGCGAGATCGCGGTGATCGACGCCCACACCGGCAAGACCCGGCTGAACCAGCTGATCAACCCGCAGACACCGAACCACGCCACCCACATCCACGGCATCACCGACGCGATGGTCGCCGATTGCCCCACCTGGGAGGAGATCCTGCCGAAGCTGCGCCGGATCACCCGCGGCAGGCGGCTGCTCGCCTACAACAGCAGCTTCGACCTGGGCGTGATCGCCGACCACACCCGCGCGGTCGGCCGCCGCCCGGGCCGCCTCGCGGAGAAGGCCTCCTGGTGGTGCCTGATGAACGCCCGGTCGGTGTGGGAGGTCCACCGGGACTACAAGCTCTACGGTCCCCACCGCGCTCTGGGCGACGCACAGGCGGCACGCGACGTCCTGCTCTCGATCGCCGAGGGCAGGGGTCTGGTCACCATCACCCCGGCCGGTCCGGGCGGGCCCTGAAGCGACGGTAGGGTGCGCAGGCTCCAAGAATTCAGCGGCGGGGCCTCCCGGCTCCCGGGAGGCCTCGCCGATTCGGCTTCAGCAGCCGCAGCCGCAGGTCGCGCACCAGCCACAGTCCCGGCAGCGCTCGCGCTCCAGGTCACCGCAGGGCTGGAAGCGGTCGCCGCCGTCCGACTGCGGGTCGGGGCAGTAGCACTCGCAGCAACTCCCGCACATCTCGTGGGTCCGGTCCTCGCGACGGCCGTCGACCACGATGGACGAGCGTTCCCCGCAATCACGGCACCGGAGCAGCTTCAGCTCCGGAGCCGGCGGGCGGGCGGCCACCTCGGCGGCCCACTGGGTGAGTGCGGCGAAGTCGGCCTCGGTGAGTCCGGTGCGCGGGTCCACCACGTGGAGGAGCACCGGCGCACCGTGGTCACGGGACAGGTCGCGCTGCAGGTTCACGGGGAAGCCGGCCGCGAGCCACGCGAACGGCAGGTCGGCGCCGGCGCGCTCCAGGCGGGTGGCGGCGATCACGTCCCTGCTCCGGTCGCGGATCGTGTCCGCCGGGTCCCACGGGGACCTGCCCGGGTCGTCCGGGCGGGCGAACAACGACCGGTCCTGCACAGGGATACATCCGGGCAGACGGGTCAGACCGGCTGCCGGGAGCAGCTCTTCGAGCTCCTCCGGCTGCCAGGGGCCGACCATGGTGAGGTCCATCGGCAGGGCCTCCAGGCGGGCGCCGATCTCGGGATTGAGGTGTAGCCAGTGGTACTTGGGCTTGGGGTAGGCCGGGTAGTCCTTCCAGGCCTGGGGGCTGACCGGGTGGGTGGTGTAGCCGGGGAGGTTCGCGGCGTCGCCGTAGCCGTAGGGCGACAGGACGCCGTCGATGTCGAACAGCAGCAGCGGGCGGGGCTGGGCGGTGGCGTTCAGCGCGGTGGGTACGACGGACGGCTGTGTCGTCACGGTGCGCTCCGGGGTGAGGGTGCGGGCAGGGTCAGGGACGCTCGGGCAGGTAGATGCCCCAGGCTGCGGCCAGGTCCAGCAGCAGGGTGGCGGGCAGGACGTCCTCGACCGCCCCGAGCAGGCTCAGCGGTTCGGTGTGCAGCCGCTCCAGCACGGGCAGGAGCTCCGGCTGCCGGGCGAGCTGGAACCGGCCGCCGGGCCGGTCGTGGCTGCTGCCGGGGCCGTAGTCGGCCAGCAGCACCTCGATCCGGCGGCGGTGGGCGGCCGTGAAGGCGCGCAGCCGGGCGGTGTAGGTGGTGGCGTCGTCGGCGATCGCTGTGGCCAGCGTGTCCGCGATGGTGGTGGTCAGCTCCAGGTCGAAGGGCCGTACTCCGGCGAGTTCGGCGTACAGGGGCAGGGCGGTGTGCAGCAGTTCGCCGGCGGTGATGCCGTCCCGGGTCCAGGTGTGGGGCGTCTGGTTGGCCAGGCGGGTACCGCGGCCCTGCTGCCAGTCGCGGATCTGGTCGCGGAGTTCGTCGATGCGCGGTCCCAGCTTGTCGTACAGGGCCTTGTTCGCCGCGTTCCAGCCGCGGGCGTAGTCCTCGCCGTGGCCCCGGTCCATGCCCAGCATCACGTCGTTGAGGTGGTGGGCGATGTCCAGGATGTCGGCTTCGAACGCGGCGACGAGGGCCTGCGCGTCGTGGTCGCTCTGGGCCCTGAGGACGAGCCAGAACAGCAGGGCGGTGCGGCTGTGCAGGCCCTCGCCCCACACGGTCGGCCAGGCGGAGTGGGTGGAAGGCGGGTCGGCGGTATCGGTCATCGGCGTCCCCCTTGGGTGGTGGCGGGTGTGGCCGGCGCTGTGCGCACAAACGTCGGCCTGGCTGAGCGGCGGGTCGGCCTGCAGCAGAAGCGGGCCTTTTTTGAGGTGAAGCAGGCGCTGAAGGGTCAGGTTCGGGTATTCCCGGCGTCGGGTCGGGAAGGGATCCGGCGCAAGCGCACCTTGTCGTAGCCCGGCTGGTCCTCCCAGGGGCCGAGGGCGTCGGCCAGGCAGTTCCAGCGCCGCACGGCGTCTTCGGGAAGGGGCTTGCCGGAGTGGGTAGCCAGGTCGGTCAGAAGGTCAGCCACCAGTTGCTGGACGAGAAACTCCATTGCGGTGGGTACGCGGTAGGCCTCGGAGCGGAAGTCCGAGTCCCTGGCGAGGCTGAGGGAACGATCACTGAGGAACGCAGCGGCTGCCAGGATGTCGGATTGGGTCGGGTACGGGCTGTCCACTGGAATCTCCTTGGACGGTTCGTAGGTCATGGCGTTGTCCGATCGCGCGGGTGGTGCGCCCTGGGCGGTCGGTGGGGAAGTCAGGTCGTCGCTGTGCGGCGCCAGCGCAGGTAGTCGGCGTACAGCTCGACGGAGCGCCGGTCAGCCAGGTGGAGTCTGGTGAAGGGGCCGGGGTCGTCGGTGCCGACGAGCCAGTCCGCGGTGACGCCCAGCTCGGCGGCGAGCCGGCGCAGTTCGACCGCGTTCACGCCGCGCCGCGCGTGTTCGATGTCGCTGACAGCGGACCGGGGCACGCCCAGGGCGGCGGCGATCCGGCTCTGGGGGTGCCCGGCGGCGCGGCGCGCCGAGCGGATGCGCTCGGCGAAGGCCCGGCGCTGCTCCGCGTCGGATTCCTTCCCGGTCACCGCATCGGCTCCGAGAGCGCGGTGCGGTCGTGGGTGTGGCGGTCGAGGAGCGGCAGTCCGCCCCGGCTGAACAGGACCGGGGTTGGGAGGTTCCTGTCCCGGCCGTCCCGGACCGCCCGGGCGTACGCGGCGGCCTCGTCGAAGGCCGCCGCGTAGACGCCGCGCTGCGCCCTGCGGCGGCGCCAGGCCCGGCCCACGGCGGTGCGCGCGGCGGCGACGTGCCGGTCGATGATCTCGTCCAGGAGTTCACGGCCGCGCTCGATGTGCGCCGCCATGGCCTTGCTCCGCTGCTCGGCGCCCATGCCGCGGGGCGGGGTCATGTCGAGGTCGAAGGCCCGGAGCACTTCCCGGGCCATGGCCCGCCACGCCTCGGAGTCGCTGGCGTTGAGGTCCCGGTTCACTCCCCCGCTCCCCCGGCCTCGTCCTCGTTTCCGGTGCGCCCGGCGGTCGCGGGCGCGAGGGCGAGCGGGTTGATCGGCGCCGTGCCGGCGTTGGACGGCAGGATGCCGAGGAACCGCAGGACGGCGATCTGCTGGGCGTCGAGCGTGCCGTCCTTCGCTGCGGCGACCTGCTTGGCCTGCCATTTTCCGGGGCGGAACTTCGGGTCGTTGCCGAGGCCGTCGCGGTTGACGGGGCCTTCGACGGTCCCGCCGGCGGCGAGGTAGGCGGCGTAGCGGCGGGCCGAGCGGTTCCAGTCCAGGTCCTGGCGCCACAGCGGGTCCAGCTTGTCCAGGCGGGCGCGCTGGTCGGCGGTGAGTGCGTCCGGGTTGAGCCGCTGGCGTCCCATCCAGGCGCCCACCTTGTAGCCGTCGATGGTGTGGGTGCTCGGGATCGCCAGGTGTCCTTCCTGGCGGTGGAAGACGAGGGCGTAGGCGAGGCCGCGTTCCCAGGCGTTGGCGTGCTTGGACCAGATCATGCCGATCTCGTTGAGCTCCGTCTTCCGGGCGGGGGCCATGGTGCCGGAGGCGTTGAGGTAGCGCTGCTGGTCGAGCCAGATGATGAGCTCGCGGTGCTTCTCCTTGTCGGTGACGTCCAGGTGGCCGTGCTCGGTGTGGAAGGCTGCGGCGATCCTGTACAGGCGCTCCCACTCCTGGGCACGGGGCGAGAACGCACGCAGCTTCAGGGCGCGCAGGATCTCGTCTTCGTGGTCTCCGGCGTCGATCCGCAGCCAGCTGACCGGCGATTCCTCCAGCGCCTCGTCCAGGAGGTCGCCGTCAGCGCCGTCGGTGGCGGCCTGCGGGTTGGCTCCGGCCTTCGGCAGGGTGCGCGGGCCGCTCGTACCGGCACGGCGGGTACGCAGTTCGGTGATACGGCCGACCACCCGGGAGTCCACGGAGGCCAGGGCGCGCAGCACCTGAAGGATCGGCCTGAACGGGCTGGCGGTGATCGCATCCTCGGCCTCGGCCTGGACAGCCGCGCCGGCCTCGATGACGTCGGCGGGGTCGGAGGTGGCGAGGTCGTCCGCCTCGCTGCCGTCGGTCTCGGCGTCCGGCGTGGGCAGGTAGACGGGCACGATGATGTAGGCGATCTTGCCCTGCTGCGGCTTCTGCCGCACGGCCCGGCCGAAGGCCTGCACGATGTCGATCTCGCTCGACTTGGGGTCCGCGAAGACGACCGCGTCGACGGCCTCGATGTCGATGCCCTCGCCCAGGAGCCTCGCGTTGCAGAGGATGCCGCACTCCTCGCCGTCCTCGCCGGTGTGGGCGGAAAAGCGGCTGAACGCCGCACGGCGGTCCTTGAGGCGGTCGTTGCCGGCGATGGCCGCGGTCCACAGCCGCTCGGGCCGGGCCCAGTCGGCGAGCGGGTCACCGGCGGCCTGGCGCGCCTTGTCGACGAGCAGGTCCGCGGTCTCCAGGAGGGTGCCGGAGAACTTCCGGGCGGAACTGATGCGCGAGTGGAAGGTGATGACGCGCCGCAGCCCGAGGTCGGCGACCGCGCGCAGCACGGCGACCTGGAGGGCGAGGCGCTGCAGGTCCTCGTTGGTCCGCTGGGAACGCAGGTCCGCGACGGCCGGCAGCATCAGCAGGTTCGCCAGGTCCTCGTCGGTGACGACCGGCACCAGCACCCGGTAGTCCGCGACCCAGCCCTCGTCCTGGGCCTGGACGTAGGTGTAGGGGGTGATGGGCTTGCCGAAGACCCGCTGGTCGTCCATGGAGTACAGGGCGGGCGCCGCCGTGCCGACGACCAGGTCGTTCAGGTCGTCGGAGCCGGAGCGCGGGGCGGCGATGCGGGGGGTGGCGGTGAAGTAGAGGCGGCGCAGGGCCGGGACCTTGTCGTCCTCGTGGATGGCCGCCCACGGCTTGTCGACGGCGCCCGCGGTGCGGTGGGCCTCGTCGATGACGACCAGGTCCCAGGCGGGCAGGCCGAAGTCCCTGTGAGCGCGGACGAGGCGTTCCAGGGAGGCGTAGGTCGCGTAGACGGTCATCGGCTGGTCGGGCTTGTCCGAGACGATCAGCGCCTCGTTGCCGCCGCTTCCGCGGACGGAGGCGAGGAGGTCGGCGAGGCGGGCGGCGTCGGTGGTGACCTCGGCCTCGATGTGGCCGCCGGCCTCGGCGCGTTCCAGGGCCTCGTCGCGCGAGCACGCCGCGACGGCCAGGCCGCGGCGGCCGAAGCGGGTGCTCCAGGCATTGGCCGTCTGCTCCAGCAGTTCGATGGTGGGCACGAGGACGAGGACACGGCCGTAGCGGGCGAGTCGGCGGGCGCACTCGGCCGACACGGCGGTCTTGCCGGAGCCGCAGGTCATCTCGACCGTGGCGCGGCCGCCGTTCTTCACCTCCCGGCACGCGGCGGTGGCGAGTCTCTTCTGGTAGTCCCGCAGCCTGGTGACGGTGATCTGCGGGGCGCCGCGGCGGCGGGCCGGCTTCGGCAGCGCGCGGGCCGACTCGCCCAGCTCTCGCTCGGGGGTCTGCGCGGTGGTGGAGGACGTGTCCACGGTCAGGGTTCCTCTTCCGTACGGGTCAGCCGTTGTTCTCGTCGCCGGGGGTGTTCCTGGGGCTGGTGAAGGGGGGCGCGTCGACGGCCCCGATGTCGACGCCCTCGCCCAGGATCCGGACGCTGTCGACGGAATGGGTCCGGGGATTGTCGTTGTCGTCGTCGCCCTGCGGCAGCTCGGGGTTGCCTTCGTGGTCGAGGTCGTGGTGCTTCCAGGGGTCGACGCCGCCGGGTCGGGTGGCCGGGCGGAGCTCGCCGCAGCCGGTGCCGCCGATGGTGCACAGCTGGAGGCGTTCGGGGTGGGCGAAGGAGCCGCGGGCGTAGCGGTTGCGGACCGCGCTGTCCGTGACGCCGAGGCGCTGGCCCATGCGAGCCCAGGAGGGGGCGGGGGTGCAGACGTCGCGCAGGGCGAGGACGAGTTCGTCGGCCAAAGCGTCGAACTCCTTCTGAGCGTCGGAGACGTGGCCGAGCAGGGCGAGCAGGGTGTCGGCGCGCTGGTCCTCGGGGGCGGTGTGCAGCCGGTGGTTGATCAGGAAGAGGTGTTCGCGGGCGTTGAGGGCTGCACGTACGAGCTCTGCCGTGCGGCGTCCGCCGGGGTTGAGGGCCTCGTTCCAGGTCAGTACGGCCCGCTTGGTGGTGGAGGTCAGCCGGCGGTACTCCTCCAGGGCGTCGAGGCAGTGGGTGCACAGGCCGGGGCGGGCGTCGGCGGGGTCGGCGTCGGCGGGCAGGTGACCGTCGAGGTTCTTGAGGACGGGGACCTGGCAGAACGTCTGCAGGGGTGTCAGCCCGAGGTGGAAAGCCGGGATCTCCTGGACCGTGGAGGTGCTGTGGACGAGGCCTTCGACGTAGGGCAGATGCGAGGGAAGCACGGGGAGCACGGCTCATTCTCCTTGCCATGGATAGCAACTGGCTTGCTAATTATGGCAAGCCGGTCCACGAGGGCGCAACCCTGAGCGGCAAGGATGACACTTAGTGTGATCATCGGCTTATCGCGGCTGCCCGGGGCGTATCGGGAGGATTTTCGCGTCGCCCTCCGGGGCCGGGGGCGGGCAGTGGTGGCCGGCGTGCCAGACCTTGGCCTCCTCCTCGGTGGCCGTGTCCGAGCCGGAGCGCCAGCAGGTCCGGCAGGTGGTGGTGCGGGTCTCGACGTTGAAGTCGAACTTCCTGCGCATCGGGGTGCCTCCTGGGACAGTGCAACAGAGTCAGCGGCGGCCGCGGGGGGTCGGCGGCGCCGCGACCCTCCCGCGGACCTGAAGGCACTGGAGGGTGGTGTCCTCGACGGCGTGGCCCGTCCCCACGGCCCTGGACTTCGTCGGCGAGGTGCGCGAGATCCTTCCGCAGCCGCTGCGGCTCACCTTCGGCAACGGGGACGGACAACGGCGCGAGCACACCCCGGACTTCCTGGTCCTGACGCGTGCTCCTCAGCGGAGCCGCTGACCTGTCAGCCCCATTTGGTAACGTCCGCACGCTCCTACCCAGATCCAGGAAGGTGTCCGTGATGACGACGTACGACGAGCTCACAACCTGGGCCGGAGTAGCGAATGTGACGAAAGCCGAGCCCGGCCGCGTGGCGGGGTGGCAGATCCCCGAGGACCAGAAGACGCTGCTGATCGACGTCGGAATCCCCATTGTCGACCAGTTGATCGAGTACGTCTCCCTGCAGACCGAAGCAGAGCCCGCACTCCAAACGACGTCCCGCGGTTCGCTCTACCGGCTTACCCAGAACCACCATGGCAATCTCCCGCCCGGTCTGCAGTGGTCCTTCGGCGTCGAACCCGAGACGGGGACGGTCTACTACGTCTTGCCCCGGGGCGAGGCATGGTTCGCCAACTCCTCCATCCACTTGTGGTTGCAGAGCCTGCACCACTACGGTCTGCGCGTCAGCCAGTCGGACATCCTCAGCGATCCGGACGACCAAGAGGAGGAGGCTCTCGCCGAACTGGGCCTGCTCGCGGACGAGCTCAAGAAGATCGACCCTCACGCCTTCGACGGCTACATCGGCTACATCTGGGCCGAGTTCCTCGCTCGCTGGCTCTGGTAATCACCTGCAACTACGTTGGCGTCTGAAACAGCCCGCCTGCAGACCTCGGTGTCAACCGTCGCGGCCAGGTGTCGCCTATCTAGAACAGTCGCACCCGCCCGCTTAAGCAGGCGCTCAGCCCCGCCAACTCAAGCACTAACCCGCATCTGAAGCGCTCAGTCGCAGGACTTCGGTGGCCTGGTGGCCGGTGGGTGTCCAGGTGCGGATCTCCAGGTAGACGATCTCGGCGTCCTCGGTGGCGCGGCCGGTCTCCACCAGCCAGGTCTTCACGGCATGGACGACGTCGCCGTGCGAGGCCGCGACCCGTCGGGACCACT
Source organism: Kitasatospora sp. NPDC002965 (assembly GCF_040611255.1). NCBI lineage: Bacteria > Bacillati > Actinomycetota > Actinomycetes > Kitasatosporales > Streptomycetaceae > Kitasatospora > Kitasatospora sp. NPDC002965. Next base: position 19,951 of record NZ_JBEXNT010000001.1, read on the forward strand.
CGGTGGCAAGGAAGCCGCCGGTGGCGGAGGAGCCGTAGCTGCGCTCCTGGGTGCCGTCCGCACGCGGGACCACGCCGCGTCGGACGCCGGGCGAGTCCTCCCGGGAGCCGGCCGGCAGGGTGAAGTAGCGGGACAGCATGCGCACGGTCAGGGCGACCCGGCCGTCAGCCTGCGCCGCGGTGTGGATGACGCCGGCCAGGTGCGCTGCGCCGGACCTGATCGCCTGCCTCCCGGCCCGGCCGGCCATGCTCCCGCCCGGCTTGCCGATCACGTCCTTGCCCCGCACCCGCGCCTTCTGCCCGGTCCTCGTACGGCGCCGCTGCACGTTCTCCCGCGCGACGGCCGACAGTGCCTCGGGGTCACGCTCGCCCCCGCGCACCGCGCGCACGACCTGGCGCAGCGCGGCGACCATGCTGGCGCCCTTGCCCTTGGTGAAGAACTGCGAGACCAGGGAGGCGTCACGGCCGAGCATCCCGGCGACCTGGCGCTTGGTGTAACCCTGGTCGACGAGTTCCTGGGTGAGGCGGGCGGCCTCGTTCGGCCGGTTCGGGTCGGCAGGACTCACCGCTCACCTCCGGCGGCCAGTTCAGCGCGGCCCAGGCCGCGCAGCTTCAGGTACTCCTCCTGGGACTTCGGGTGCTCGACCGGGCCGGTCAGGTGCCCCTTGAGGAGGTAGTCGCCGGGCTCCCCCCGGTAGGGCCAGGGCTGGCGCTCGGTCAGGCCCATGCCGTCGGTGCCGAAGTACACGACGCTGCCGGGCTTCGCATGCAGGGCGCCGGCGTAGCCGACGACCTCCTTGCCCTCGCGGTACTTCACGTCCAGCAGCGCCGCCCTGGCCCCGGACCACACGTAGGCGGCCCACTCGGGGTGCGCGTAGGGGTCGCGGCGGAAGCCGGCCTGCCGCTGCCAGGTGACCACCTGGTCGTCCTGGCCGAGGATCTCCACCCCGGCCGGGAGTGCCTCGCCGACCGGAGTGGTGCCGGATACCAGGCGGGGGCGCTGCGCGAACCCGCCGAGGCCGAACAGCAGCACCGAGCGGACGGCGCGGCTGGCGAGGTAGGCGGCGGCGCGCTGGCGCTCGTCAGCGTGGATGCGGGAGAGGTTGGTCAGGTCCGCCCAGGCGGCCTTGAGGCGCTTGCCCCACTCATCGAGCGGCTTGCCGTCCTCGAAGAGCAGGCCACCGAGGATCTCGATCCGCCACGGCGCGATGTGGTTCGACAGCGCGAGGTGGACCTCCGCCCCGCCCGCCCACGTGGTGAACGTCGCACCAGGCTCCGACGGGTAGACCCATGCGCGGTCACCGGTCACCGGGGCCGGGAGCAGGCCGACGTGGTTCCAGCCCGCCGGGACGGTCACCTTGATGTTCCAGTGCGAGCAGGACATCAGCGCCTTCACCTGCTCCTGCTCGGTCATCGCCGCGAACGCGGCCGCAGTGATCCGGCGCGGCGTGCCCACCGGGCTCTTCCACAAGTGCTTCGCGTAGGCGAACGTGCGGTCGTACTCGACCAGCGCGGGCAGCTGCTCCGGCACGCGCGGGGGCAGGATCAGCTCGGTACGGCCCTGGCCGCCGGTGGCGTGCAGCAGGCCCCGCAGTTCCTCGCTGAGGACCGGATAGCCACCGGCCCACTTGCCGGTCGTCGGGATGGTGCGCGACCACAGGTCCCGGCCGGTCTGCGACGGGGAGCCCAAGAGCACGGCGTCGGCCCAGTGACGGCGCAGCGCCTGCCACAGCAGGGTGAACGCCTGGCGGCAGGTGACGACATCGGCGCCGTCCGGGTCGAACCACTCCCCAATGGAACGGATCTCGGTGGTGCCGCTGTCCGGCGCGGCGGCGGGGGCGTAGCGGCCGACGGGCTGGCGCTGGTGGACGAAGTGCCCGGCCAGCTTGTCCCGTCCCGAGCCGACCGCGGTGGTCCACCGCTCGGACGGAGCGTTCAGCCAGGCGGCGACGGCGTCCTTGAGCGTGCTGTAGCGCTCGGCGCCGTCGTGCCAGGGGGCACCGGCGGTGATGTAGATCCGTTCGGTGCCGGGGGCGGCGTGCAGGGCAGCGTCGAGGATCTCCCCGGGGGTGCGGGCGCCGAGGTCGAGGCGCACCACGCGGTCGCGCACGGTGAGGTCGCCGGTCGCCGCGTCGAGGAAGACCGTGTTGCGGGCGTGCTGGACGTAGGGCGGCCGCTTAGAGACCAGGCCGGTGGTCACGGCTTCGAACCGGGCGCCGGCCGGGCCCTCGGGGAGGGTGGGCAGCTCGCGCGGACCGGATGCGGCGGCCGAGCGAACCACCGCTGCGGCCGGAGCCACCGGAGCCGTCGGGACGACCGGCGCAGCGGTGACGGGCGCAGCCGGGGCGGGCTGCTCCTCGGTCTCGGCCGGCGCCTCGACGGCCGGGGCCGGGGCCGGTTGCTCGACGACTGCGGCGGGGCGGGTCAGTGCCGGGGCGACCGCGGTGGCCAGCTCGGACGCCGGCACGCCCTTCGGCGCCTCGGCGGGCACAGCCTGGGCCTCGGCCTGGGCGGCACGGATGGCGGGCGGGGTCGGGTCCAGCAGCGGGGCGATCCGGACGACGTCGACGACCTGCAGACCGGCCGCCTTCGCGATGGCGTCGGCCTTCGCACCCTCGTGCGCCGTGAGCCCGGACACCCGGCGCGCACGCTGGGCGGTGAGCTTGTCCAGCTTGTTCTGCGCGGTGGCTACGGCCTTCTCGGCGGTCGTGATCTCGGCACGCAGCTCGCGCAGGGCGGCGAGTTCGGCGGTGTACGTCTTGCGGTCCATCAGCGGGTCACTTCCCCTCGGTGGTGGTGTCGGTGTCAAGGGGGCGGGCGCGGCGGGCACGGGTGAGCCAGCCGTCCGGGCCCTGGGTGCCGTGGATGTCGGCCAGTCCCGCGAGTAGGAACGCGTACGCGCCGCGCCTGGGCGCCCGCGGCTGCGCAGTACCGGACTCCCACTTCGCGAAGGTCTCCCGGCGGGTGTCCAGGGCTGCGGCCACCTCGACCAGGGTCAGGCCGGCGGCCTTGCGCAGTCGCTCCCGCTCGGCCGGCTCCGGCAGGTCGCCGCCGTCGCGGGCCTTGGCCAGCAGCGCGTCCACCGCCTCGAAAATCTCGGACATCACATACCTCCTATCTGGAACGGTATCACTAAAGCGCTCCAAAAACGCCTCATTCTATTCTCGCAAAACATCGCACCAATGAACTCATAGTGTGCTCAATCGGCGCGGCCGTTCCGGACAAGGCTGTGCAGCCGTGACCGTAGCAACCCCCCTGAGCATCAGTGGAGTTGACGGTGAGGCGCTGCGGGTGCGCCTCGGTGTGCGTCGTACGCTTTCGGGTCATGAGCTCCCGCCTCCCCCTGATCCTCGACCATTGGTTCCGTGAGGGACCCGATCCCGCCTCGGGCTACTGGATCTGCGCGTACCGGGGGTGCGGGCGGCACCGGTCCGATCACTTCCAGACAGAGGGCCAGTGGCTCGACCCGGTGCACGCCTTCAGACCGCAGCGGCTCGCGCCCTCCCGCTGCCGCGCCTGCGGCTACCACCGGGGCACAGCCGGCATGTGCCGTGGAGGTGGGGCCAGTACCCGGTACCCGCCCTGGCCGGGCGTAGCGAGCAGCCCTCCGGGCGGCCGACAGCCGGCTGACCGGGGACCGTCCACAGTTTTCAGAGAAGCCTGCATCCGCTGCCCGATGCCCTCGGCCAACCCGAAGATGATCCCGCGGCTCGATGAACAGGAGCAAGATTTCCTCGCACGCCGCGATCGGGCTACCGCCGAGGGCTGGCAGGGTGAGATCGAAGGACTCGACCCCACCTTCCTGCGGAGCAAGCGGGGGCAGGCGCGACGCTTCCAGCGTCAGGGCCCAGTCTCGCTTGGCCTCCCGATGATTCCTCATCAAGAACCCCAGGTCACAGACGTGTGATCAGCAGCGCCGAGACGAGCAGTGCTCCGGAGTGCAGGGCCTGATCTGCCAAATACATTCCATTGAGCCCGGCCGTCCGCCGCTCGGCGAAGGCCGGCGAGCCGGTGCGCTGCAGCAGCCAGCGCACCGGCCATCGCCGGTCCAAGACGGCATGGGTGACCGCCGACCAGGCGAACCCGGCGGCCAAGCCGGTCATCGACAGCCGCAGCGGGATGAACATCCACACCAGGGCGAGAAGCGCGGCGAGGACCAGGTGGTACTGGCCGACGTGGGCCAGGCACGCGGCCCATCCCCGCCGCGGGCTCACCCCGGCGGCCACGTCCTCGGCCGTCGGTGCCCCCTTATTCGCGGCCTGGTGGTCACTCTGGCCGAAGACGTGGTCGGCCACGTTGTGACCGACTGCCAGTACGGCCCAGGTCGAGCCGAACGTCGCCAGCGTGGTCAGCTCTTCGATGCTGGTCACCGCGCACCCCCGACCACCACGGACGCGAGGCTGCGGTGTCCGACCCGGCGCATACTCTGTCGCGACGGAACGGAGGTCTTAAAGCTGGAGGCGGCATGTCCTTGACGTGGCTGGAGACAGAGGGCGGCCCGTTCATCGTGGTTCCACGCGATGCTCTGTCGCACTGGTCGGGGACGGAGGGCGACTACGACCGTGCCTGCGAAGTGGTGGAACTGGTCGGTGTCCTCGCTCTCCCCGGCGACGCCGAGGCGCTCGTCCTCGGGAATGAACCGCTCTCCACCGCCTACCTTCCCGAGCACCGAATCCTCGTCCGCTGGTGCTACGCAGAAAGCGAGGAAGGCGTCGCTGACATCGTCCTGGCCGGCCTTCCCACCGCCGAGTGGGAAGAAGGACCCGTACTGAAAACCACGGGCGAGCTCGTCATGTTCGACGCCGCCTACTTCGGCACCGAGGTCGGGACACTCACGGACAGCACTGTTCTCGAACTCGGCGTCGGCAGCTGCCGAGTGGACTCGGCGAGCATCGAACCCGACCGCCTCACGTCCTTTCGCGTCCACCGATTCGTTGAGCTGACCTGACCTGACGTTGGTGCAGAGAAGATCGGCCAGGTACATCCCGTTGAGCCCAGCCGCCCGAAGGTCGGCGAAGCTCGGCGAGCCGGTGTGCTGCAGCAGCCGGCGCACTGGCCAACGCCGGTCCAGCACGGCATGGCTGGCCGCCGACCACGTAAAGCCGGCGACCAGCCCCGTCACGGACAGCGGGAGCGGGATGAACAACCAGACCAGGGCGAGAAGCGCGGCCATGACGAGGTGGTACCGGCCGACGTGGGCCAGGCGGGCCATCCAACCCCGGCGCGGACTCGCCCCGGCGGACACGTCCTCGGCGCTCGGCGCATCCTTGTTCGCGGCCTGGTGATCGCTCCGGCCGAGTACGTGGTCCGCAACGTTGTGGCTAACGGCCAGCACAGCCCAGATGGAACCGAACGTCGCCAAGGTAGCGATCTGATCGATCGACGTCGTCATGCCGTCACTCCCGAGAGTGCATTCCGAGGCGCAACGTCGACGCCCGCCGACCGAGACACTCGAACGGAATCTCGGGCGGACCGCGCTCGGCGAATGCCTCTCGAAAGCGAGACGCCGAGGAAGGTGGACACGGCCTCTGCCGCGTTAACCCATTGGTCGGCGATGTCGTGAACCCCTTCGGAGATGGCTTCCAGCGCGGTGAAGACGAGGACCCCGCGGACGGCGGTGTCCCACTGGGTGACAGCGGGGGGAGGCCGGTGCAGCATGGCGGTGCTCCTGTTCCGGTTTCAGCTCTGATCGGGTGTGGAGCCCGGGGCGGCCGCGATGTCTTGGCCGGACAGCGGCCGCCCCAGGAAGTCGGTGCACAGCCGGTCAGGAATTCGCGCTTTCTCCATGCTTCTTGCCTTCGAGTGCCGCGCCGACGATGTTCGAGGTCGGGGTCCCTTCCCATTCGCCGCAGGTGCAGCGGCAGATGACCAGACCGTCCTTCCCGTAGTCGTAGACGTCCGTCTTGTGCGCCGGCTCGACCACGGGCTCGGTCTCCTGCGCCGCGGCCGGGCGCCGGGGGCGGCGCACGATGGTGGTGTCCTTGACGGCCTGCTCCTGGCGGTGGGCCTCGCCCCAGCGCTCGGCCTCGACGCGGTCGACGGTGCGTTCCGGGGAGGTCCAACCGCAGTTGCAGGTGGTCCCGACGCGTCCGTCGCGGGCGGCGATCTCGAAGACCTCGGTGCGGTGCTCGGGCAGCGGGACGTTCAGCGCGGGGTTGGCGCCGTCGTCGTCGGTGGCCTCGCCCAGGGCGCCGATGGCCCACCGCTCCCAGCCGCCCGGGAACTCCTTGAGGATTTTGTCGCGGCGCGACTGGGCGGTCTTGGTCGGAACGCCCATGGCGAGGGCCAGGTCGGCGACGGTTCCCCCGGGCATGCTCGCGTGGGTCCGCACGGCGGCGTCGATGATGCCCTTGATACGCGGCTCCAGCCGGTGCACAAGGTCGTTGATGAGGTCCTCCCAGGACCCCACAGCGGCCCGGCGCAGGCCATTCCGGTGGCTGTAGCCGGTGCGCAGCAGGGCCAGTCCCCACAGGACGGTGTCCATCCAGTCGGCCATCATGCTGGCGTCGATCCCGACGGCCCGGGATTCTTCTGCGTCCAGGTCGACGGTGTAGGGCCAGATGTCGGTGAAGGGCGGGCTGTCGTGCGGGAAGCTGGTGGCCCAGGCCTCCCACTCGCCGACCGCGGCGGTGACCACTTTGGCCTGGCGGGCCTGGGCGGTGGAGCGGGGGGCGTCCATGGCCCGGGCCAGGTTCCCGACGCTGCCGCCGGCCAGGCGGTGTTGGCGGATAGCGGCGGCGGTGATGCCGGCCAGGAGGGTGGTCCGGGCCGATTCCAGGAGGCTGATCGCCAGGTGCCAGTTCTCGACGGTCACGGGCTGGACCGTCATCGGCTCGTTGTCGCGGCCGGCGCGCCGATCCTTGCCGGTGCGCAGCAGGGTGAGTGCCCACAGTGCCGTGTTGAGGAACTCGGTCAGTTCGTCGGCGTCGGGGCGGCCGATAGCGCGGGCCTCGGTCGGGAGCAGGTCGATGACGATGCGGCAGCCGTGCTGCGCGGTGGTTCCGTAGACGTAGCGCAGGGCCATGTCGCCCTCCTCTGGCATGGATGAAATCTCGTACAATTACTGTACGAGATTTCATCCATGCTCGCTATGGCCTCTGAGCTGCAACAACTGCTCCGGACATAGAAGTTGACCCGCCATCAGGCTGGGACGCGCCTCCGCCGGTGGGGCGCCGCCCTCCTCCGGTGGCTGCCGCGGTGCTCCAGGGCAGCAATAGTCCGTCGCCGGCGGAGCGCGGGAGGATGTGAATGTGCGCGTGGAAGACGCTCTGGGTAGCGATGGCGCCAGCGCTGGTGATGATGTTGCACGGCGGTGTTGCGATCTCAGCGACCCGGCGCATGACCGCCGCGCTGACCTCGGGATCGGTCGTGACATCCGGAACGTGGAGCAGGGGGATCACGAGGAGATGGCCGGGGGTCACCGGGCCGAGAGGGTGCAGGGCCAGGGCGTCCGGCCAACGGCACACGATGCGGGCCGCAGCCGTGCCGGACACAATGGCGCAGAAGATGCACCGGGCGGTCCCGGAGATCGCCGGACCGTCGGGGGCGCCGCTCCGGCAGTGGCGGCAGTCCTTCCCGGCCCCCGGGCAGGGCCCGCTCAGGGGCTCGGTCACCGTCAGGCGCGCAGGCCGTGGTCCCGGGGCGGGAGGAGCTCCTTCCCGACGTCCAGGTGGGCGACGTCGAAGGTGATCCGGTGCCGGGTCCACAGGCGGTGCGCGATCTCCTCCGCCATCGCCACCGAGCGGTGGCGACCCCCGACGCAGCCGACGGCGAGCCGGACCTGGCGGAACTTCCGGTTGGCGACGTCGTCGAGCAGATCGACGGCGAGCGACACGGTGCGGTCGATGCTGCCGACGGCGCCAGGGGTGTTCAGCACCTGCTCCAGCACCAGGTCGTCCAGACCGGTCAGGTGCCGCATCCGGGGGTCGCGGTGCGGGTTGTAGTACTGGACGGTGGCGTCGAGGGTCGTGTCGGCCCGCGGGACGTGTCGGCACTCGGCGGGGACGCAGAAGTCCAGGCGGTCCCCCGACCTCGGGCGGTGGCCGTAGCCGAAGCTCACGACGGTGCCGCGTACCACGGTCCACTCCTTCCCGTAGCGGGCCTCGGTGCCCTCCGGGTTCAACAGAAGGCGGTCACGCTCGGCGAGAATGCTCATGATTGTGCACAACCTTTCGGACATGGGGGCTCGCTTCGACCGCCGGATGCCGGCGGGAGTGGGTGGGAAGACACCCATTTCATCGCACCCGGGCAGCACCGGGAAAGGGCAACCCGTCGTTTCCCGTTTCCACTTCGGCTTGGTGTCCAATCCCGGGCGAGCAAGGGAAGTTGACCTTCGGCCTGGTGGTGGCGGAGACCGCCCGGCCTGTGAGTAGCGGGCGGCGCGGGCCACGTCCGGCAGGTGCGCCCGGTGTCCGCCAGGCGTCGTACCATGGCGGCCGCGGTGGCGACCACCGCGATCCCCGGGACGCTGCGCCCCGGGGTGGCACGCCCACGGCACCGGTGGGCCGGAGCCCGGCACGGCTGCTGGGGTGAGGGTCTCGACCAAGCACGGCCCCCGCTCCGCGCGGGGGCCGTCCTCCAATGCCTTCACCCACCCGGGAGATCCCATGGAAGCCCTCGTCAAGCAGCTCGCCGACGGGCGCACCGTCCACGTCCGGCCCGTGATCACCGCCTACGGAGCCGTCACCTACACCGCCGTGGACGACGACGGCCGGACGGTCGCCGGCGGCTGGCTCCAGGAGGCCCGCGAGTACGGCGTCCCCGAGACGCAGCGGCCCGAGGGCCACACGCACCTCATCGCCGATACGCTCCGGCTGTGGTTCACCGCCGCCGAGGCCGAGCGGCTGACGGCGCTGGGCGTCAAGGCCGAGGAGGCCTTCGCGGCCTCCCCCGATGGGCAGCGGCTCGCCGGCTGGCGCCGGGACCAGGAGGAGCTGCAGGCGGCGGAGGCCGCCGCGACGGCGATCCTGCGGACTCCCGGAGGAAGGGCCCGGGCCGGGGAGCGGGCGGGCCTGAAGGAGGCGGCCAACGCGATTGCCGCCGCTGACGACGCGCAGCGGGAGCGCGCCGCGGACAGCGGTGAGCTGGGCCCCTACTACCGCGAGCAGCAGCCGGCCAACGAGGCGCGGCTCGCGCAGGCCCTCGCGCGGCTGGACGCCTTCGACGCACAGCACCCGCAGATCGTCGCGGCCCTGAACGCGGAGAAGGAAGCGCGCACGCGCCGGTTCCTGGAGAGCGACTGACCGCCCGCCCCGGCACGCGCAGCGGGTCCGGAACGCGAAAGCCCGTCGACCGTACGGCCAAGGCCGGCAGTCGACGGGCTGATGCGGTGGAACCCCGTTGGGCTGTCCGGGGTGTTGGCGGTGGTGGTGTTCACCGCCCCGGACGGCACCCCCGCCTCGCATTGGCCGGCACCGCCAGGACGGTGCACATCTGGAACCCCCGCACGCGAGCAGGACGCGTGCTTCCCCTGGCCGACAGGGTCCATGCTGTGGCAGCGGTCCACGGCCTGCTCACCGCAGGGACCGCATCAGGCTTCCTCGTGATCGATGTGTCGTCTGTACCCGCCGCGTAGCTTGATCGCCAAGCAACCGCCCAGCTAGGGGATGGGGTCGCTCCGGGTGGCAACCGCACCTGCGGGTTCGCCGCCGGGTGCCCGAGGGTGCCAGCGAAGAAGGAGGTCACAGGTTGACCACAACCCCTTCACGCTGCTCTGGCCGGGCGAAATGCTGCCGCGGTGATCCTTTCTCTTCCTCCGCGAACGGCACGGCGGCTGGCTGTCCTCATGCTCGTTCCCGTGGCCGCGGCCGCCCTCTGGACCGGGGAGGTCACGGCCCTGGCCGGGGCCGCGCTCGGTGTCCTCCTCGCTGGGTGGTTCCCCGACGCCTGGACCCTCCTGTTCGCACGAGCCGCCGGCGCGCGGCTGACGGGCGTGCAGTACGGCCGCGGCCGGTCGCTGTTCAGCGGCGCCGTCGGCGGCGTGCCAATCGAGGTGGGACTCGTGCCCACCGGCGATCTGCAGATCTCGTTCAGCCTGGTTCCCGTCCCAGGGCTGCGCTGGCGGCTGTGGCTGAACTCGGCGGCACTGCTCGCCGTGCAGCTCGGGCTGGGGGGCCTGCTCGCGGCCGGACCGAACTGGTTCACACGGAGCCTGGGCATCGCGCTGCTGACCACGACGGTCGTCCGCAATCTGGGTTACCAGTTCGGCCCGATGGCGCCGCTGTGGGCGGCTCTCGGGCTGTCGCTGCGGCCGGGGCTGCTCCCCCACACCCGCCGGCCCGAGGTACTGCGGGCCGACCGGATGCTGGCCCTCGGTCGGGTCGGTGCGGCACGCCGGCAGCTCGACCTGCTGCCCTCGCCGCGTCCTGTGAGTGCCACGGAGGTGGGCGTCCTGCTCGCGGAGGGGCGCTTCGAGGAGGCGGATTCGGTGGCCGTGCAGCTGATCGAGAGCGACGACCGGTGCTGCCACCTGATCGCCTACCAGCTGCTGGCCTGTTCGGCGGTCGCTGCGGGTGAAGCGGGTACGAGGGAATCGGAGGAGGTCCGTCGACGGGTCACCCTCGCGCTGGTCGCGTTCAGCGGCGGCACCGATCCGGACATGCCGTACCTGGAACGGCATGTCCAGCTGGCCGCGGACGCCGCACTCCTCAACGGCAGGCCGGAGGAAGCGGGGCGGTTGGCCGCGCACTGGAGCACCCGCGCCGGCTCGCGGTACTGGCGTGCCGACGCAGCCTGCACGCTGGCTGCGGCACGCTGGGCACTCGGAGACCACGACGGGGCCCGCGCTGCCCTGGACCGGGCCCGCGCCCAGTGCCCGGAACTGGCCAGGATCGGACCCCTGGAGGTCCGCCTGCGCGCTGCGGCGGGCGGTGCGACCGGCCACGAGATGCCTCAGGCGTCCAGCGTGATCACTCCGTCCGCGATCCACCCGCCGACGTAGCCCTGCAGCAGGACACCCGGCTCGACCGGAAACGTAGGGGCACCCCCCGCAGATCGTCGCGGGCCTGGACACGGAGAAGGAGGCGCGCACGCTCCGGTTCCTGGAGACCGACTGACCGACGGCCGTGCAGCCGGTTCGGGATGTACGAAAGCCCGCCGACCGTCCGGGCACGGCCGGCGGTCGACGGGCTGACGCGGTGGAACCCGCTACGGGTCTGTCAGGCGGGCGCTGCGGCGCGCAGCGCCTCCAGGTCGTGGATGACGATCACGCCGTAGCTGGCGGTCAGGGCATCCTGCTGGCGCAGCGTTCGGAGGATCGCCTCGCGGGAGGCCCCCACCCACTGGGCCAGTTTTAGCTGGCTGAGCTGGAGGCTCACGGCGCCCGTCGCCTCGTCGGTGTCGCCCAGACGGGGTATCAGGGCCAGCAGACGGGCCGCTGCCCGCTGGGTGACGGTGTACGAGAGCTGCTCGACGTAGGCCCGGTCCGCGTCCCGCCGCTGCTTCGAGACGATCCGGCAGAGGGCCAGGGCCGCCGCCGGGTCGGCGTCGACCAGGGCGCGGAAGTCGGCGCCGGGGACGGCCAGGGCGGCTCCCTCGGTCAGTGCGACCACTGAACCGGTCCGGGGGCCGCCGGCGATGGCCTCGTGGTCGCCGACGGTCTCGGGCGGCTCCCGCAGGGCGACGACGATCTCCGTGTCGTCGCTGTCGCCGTGCCGCAGCACCTTGACGGCTCCGGTGCGCAGGGCCAGCACGCTGTCGGTGAGGCCGCCCTGGTGGATGAGCGTCTCGCCGGCGGTGAAGCGTACGAGGGAGCCCTTCGCGGTGAACAGGGCCTCCAGTACGGGGTCCAGCCCGGGAGTGCCGGGGTCGGTCACGGGTTCTCCTCGACGTCTGGTGAGCGCTCGCCCGTCACGGTAGAGCAATCCGGTCGCGGACGGCGGTCGGACCGGCACGCCGCCGGGTGCCCGCAACGGTTGGCCGCGCGCACCCGGCGGGCGCCGTTCAGGGCCGGTTCCACGGGTCGTCGGCGGCGGCGACCGTGTCGTCCTCGGTCTCCAGATAGCCGAGGCAGGGCTGGGACCAGCCGTTGTCGTCGTCGGTGAATCCGGTGCCCCCGCAGGCGGGACAGTCCTGCGGGTGGGGCGGGGCCGGGTTGCCGCGGTCGCAGGTGTCCGGCTCCTGGTGGACCGCGACGCCGTCCTCGTGGATGTAGGCCATCACGAAGCCCTGCCCGGCGCAGCCCCCCTCGCAGTTCCAGGGGTGGGGGCCTTCGGTCTGCCACGTGCGGTAGGTGGTCCGCAGCCAGGCACGGGCGGTCTCCCGCTCGGCCGCACCGATGCCGTTCAGGTGGCGCAGTTCGTTGACGGCCCGGGCGCACTGGGCGGCGCTGTGGATGTCGCCCTGGGACTGGAGGGCGACGAGGTCCAGGGCCACCGCGTGATGGAGCAGGTGGGTCCAGTGGTGCTGGCGGGTCAGGGCCGGGTCGGCGCCGGGGGCGCGGCGGGCGTCCTGCCACAGGTGGTACTCGGTGGCGGCCTGGACCATGAGCCGGCCCACCGACGGCAGGTCGGGGTAGGCGTCGCGGACGGCGGCGCAGGCGAGCGCCTCAGTGACCGGGTCGCTCTCCGGGTGGTAGCGGACCACGTCGGGCGCTGCGCCCGGGGCACCGGTGACGACGAAGCCGATGGGCCGGCGGGCGGCGGCGAGGGCACGCACCGAGTAGGCGGTCTGGCGGTCGCCGGTGTCGGGGGTGAGCGGGTTGGTGGCGAAGACGGTCACGGGGACTCCTGGGCGGTCGGATCGGTTGGGGAAGGCGTGCGGCCGCGTCGCGGGGAGCGGGCGGTCGGCTCCTCGGGCCGGGGGTGGCCGGCCCGAGGGTGGTGCTGGAGTTCACAGGGCCCGTAGGCGGCGGGGGCGTGCCAGCGGCGGGTTGCCCGGGTCGGGCCAGTCGTCGGCCGACAGACCGTAGGCCGGGGGCTTCCAGGTGGCCGGGGCGTGGCGCCGGTAGACGCCCTCCCACGGGGCCCGGAAGTAGACGGGGAGCAGGCCGCCGGTGTTGGGGATCGGCGGGGGTGCGGCGGCGTTCTGGTCGCGCAGTTGCTCGGTGACGCGCTCGGCGTGGTCGGCGTGACGTCTGCAGTACCAGTGCGCGATCGTCCAGCCGGTGCGCGGGTCCAGCTCCAGCACCCGGTGGTGCGAATCGGCGCCGCAGATCCCGCGCTCGTTGCGGAAGTCGATCGGCGGCACGTAGCCCGCAGGGACGTGCAGGACCGGTGCGGGCGGGCGCCGCAGCGGCACGACCGCCTCGTCGGCCGCCGGGGCGGCGTTTCGGGGCCGGTACTCGTACGGACGGATGCGCGGGGCCTCGCAGCCCGGGGCCTGGCTCGGGCCCCAGTCGCCGGCCTCGCAGGGCGGCTCGTAGCGGGGCGCGTCGTCGGCGACCAGGCGGTCGTAGCGGGGCTGTCCGACCGCGTCACGGCCCAGCACCTGGGCGGCCCGGCCCAGCACCCGGCCCTCCTCGACGCCGGGGGCGACGAACAGGGCGTAGGCCACGGCGAGCAGCAGTTCCTTCGCAGGTGGGGCGGCCCGACGGTCGCGGTAGATACGGTGGGCGACCCCGGCGTACTTCTGCGCCCCGTCCAGGCGCGGAAGTTCGTCCGCCGCGCTCACGCCCGGGCTTGCACCCGGCGGGTCGCCACCGGGCCGTGGTGCGGGTACGGGACCTTCGGGCGCGCTGCGGCCCGTCGGCGCGGAGGACTCGGTCACAGCTCCCTCCTGTCGCAGCCGACGTAGCCGTCGGCCGTGCGGTGCGGCTCGAAGCACCCGGCGTGCGGGCCCCCCTCCCCGTCCATGTCCTCGTCCTCGTCGCCGTCCTCGTCCGCGCGGTCCTGCGTGGCCCATTCGGCGGTCGCCTCGATGTCGACCTCACCGGTGCCGTGGTGGACGAACACGGCGCCGTCGGGGCCGGTCTCGGTGTACGACGGCAGGTCGGCGTCGTCGTCCTCGTCACCGGTGCCGTACGTACGACGGCCGCACGACGGGCACACCCACAGCTGCTCCCCCTCGACAGACAGCGGGAGGGTGGTTGCCGAGCAGTCCGGGCACGCGGGCGGGGGTAGATCGCCGACCGCGGGCGCGGCGGGGTCCGGAGTATTGGAAGTCATCATCGGATACCTCCGTGGATATCCCCCGGCTTTGGCCGGGGGAGGAAATGGAACTCCTGCGGAGCAGGCGAGGAGGAGGCGGTTCGCCGTCACGGCGGACCGCTGTCCGCCAGTTACCCGCAGATGGTCACAAAGACGGGCGATAGTGTGTGAGCCATGACGGCCAGTCACGTGAAGCGGGCTTTCAAGTTCCGCTTCCATCCGACGGATGCGCAGGCAGCTGAGCTGTCTCGCACGTTCGGGTGCGTGAGGAAGGTCTACAACATGGCGTTGCAGGCTCGGTCCGAGGCGTGGACGTTGCGTCGGGAGCGGGTGAACTACAACGCAACCTCCGCGATGCTGACGGCATGGAAGAAGACCGAAGAGCTGGCGTTCCTCTGCGAGGTCTCCTCCGTGCCGTTGCAGCAGACGTTGCGGCACCTGCAGGGGGCGTTCTCCAACTTCTGGCTGAAGCGGGCGAAGTACCCCCGGTTCAAGTCGAGGAAGAAGTCCCGCGACTGCGCCGAGTACACCACCAGCGCGTTCCGGTACCGGGACGGTCGTATCACGCTGGCCAAGATGGTCGAGCCGCTGGACATCGTGTGGTCCCGTCCGCTGCCCGACGGACAGTCGCCTTCCACCGTGACGGTCAGCCGGGACGCGGCCGGCCGTTGGTACGTCTCGATGCTGTGCGTCGATCCCGGCATCGAGCCGCTGCCCGAGCTGGACACGGCCGTGGGTATCGACGCCGGCATCACCAGCCTGGTGACGCTCTCCACCGGAGAGAAGATCACCAACCCGAAGCACGGAAGCAAGGACCGGCAACGCCTCGCCAAGGCGCAGCGGGTGCTGTCCCGCAAGGTCGAGGGTGGTGCGAACAGGGAGAAGGCCCGTAGGAAGGTCGCCCGCGTCCACGCACGGATCGCCGACCGGCGCAGGGACTTCCTGCACAAGCTCACCACCCGACTCGTCCATGAGAACCAAGTGGTCGTGATCGAGGATCTGACGGTCCGCAACATGCTCAAGAACCGCCGGTTGTCCCGAGCCATCTCGGATGCCTCGTGGACCGAGCTGCGCACCATGCTGGAGTACAAGGCCCAGTGGTACGGCCGCGACCTGGTGACCATCGACCGGTGGTTCCCCAGCTCTAAGCTGTGCTCGGACTGCGGAGTGATCCGCGACAAGATGCCGCTGAACGTCCGCGAATGGGCGTGCGAATGCGGAGCGGTCCACGACCGGGACGTGAACGCGGCACGCAACATCCTGGCCGCCGGGCTGGCGGCAGCAGCCTGTGGAGACGGTGTAGGACCTCAACGGAGCACTCCGGGCGGGCAGTCGTCGGTGAAGCAGGAAGTAGTCCCACCGCAGCGCACACGCGCAGCGGCTCAGCCGCGAGGCTGAGGGGAATCCCCCTCGCTGGAGGAGGGGAGAGGAAGTCAACCCTGCTGCTCCTCGATCAGCCGCGCGACGGCGGCGGCCAGCACGCCGTTCTCGGCGGCTTCGTCCGCCTCCTCCAGGCGCTGCAGGACATCCACGAGGGTCACCGCCGGGTCGGCCGCGGAGATCTCCCGGAGCGGGCGGTGCAGAGCCTCGTAGCCGGTGGCGAGGCCCGTGTGGTAGCGGCACAGCCCTGCGGCCTCGTCGCAGGCCGCGCACTCCTCCCAGTCCTGGGAGTGCGGCGCGACCTCGATCGGCACGCGGCTGACGGGCTGCAGGTCCAGCGCGGCGTGCGGGCGGACGACGCCGAGTTCGCGCTGGGCCCAGGTGTCGGGCAGCTCGCGCAGCTGCAGGGCGAGGGCGGCGGCGACGGCGGGCCGGTGCTCGACCAGGTTCCGCCACAGCGCGTTCGCGCTGGTCAGCGGGTCGGGTGATGACATCATCACGGTCCTTCCGGACGGGTTGGGGCGTAGGGAGCGGAGCCGGCCCCGGGCAGCAGGGTGTGCTCGGGGTCGGTCCGGCCGGGCCGTCAGGCGGCCCGGGCCGGTCGGATCTGGGCGGTGTAGGCCAGGCAGCGCCTGCACGTCGCCGGTTCAGCAGCCGGTTCGTCGGCCAGCTGGAGAGGCCTGGCGCGGCCGGCGGTCTCGCACAGGGCGCGGCCGGCGAGGTGGCGCCGGTGCCGCCCCGAGGCGGCCTCGCTGACCGGCACGACGTGCCGAAGGCGCTCGCGGGCGCCGCCGCGCACCCGGGCGTGCAGGTTCTCCCGCACGGTGACCTTCACCAGGCAGCCGCGCACCGCCGCGGCCCACGCTTCGGCTTCGGTCCGGTGCCGCTCGGCGGTGTGCTGCTCCCGCAGGACGCGCATCGCCTCCGCCGTCCGGGTCCGCTCCTCGGCGGCGGCGCGTTCGGCGAGCTGGCTGCGGGTGACCGGCGGCTCGGGTTCGGTCTGCATGGCGATGTGGAGCAGGTAGAGGGTCGGCCAGTGGCCGATGGAGAACTCCCCGCTGCCGGTGATGGCCGCGGCCCAGTCGCGGTTGTGGAAGTGGCGCGTGGTGTGGATGATCGCCGGGTTGACGAACGGGCCGGCCTCGCGGCGTGCGCGCTCGCGGAGCACGGTGATCTGCGCGTCGGTGAGCCGGGTCGGCCGGCCGGGGTCCACGGAGCCGGGGGCGCCCGGGCCTTCGGGGGCCTCACGGACGGGGTGGAGGGCGGCTTCCATGGTTCAGGTCTCCGGGAAGTCGGGCTTGGCGCTGCGGTCCACGAGGTTCTCCAGGGGCGTCGTGCTGTTCGCGATGTCCAGCAGCCAGTCCCCGTGGCACGCCGCGCCGATCCGGCACCAGCACATCAGGGTCCGGCCGGCCAGCCGTTCGCGGATGGTCCGCAGAAACTCGATGTCGTGGGTGCGGGAGTTTCGGAAGCTGGCGACGGCCTGTTCGGCGGTGAGGGGCCCGTGCGGGCGGCGGTCGATCCAGCCTCCGGGCAGGACGGTCCAGCCGCGGCTCTCGCCGACGCGCCACGGGTTACCCCAGACGCTGCCCCTGCCGACGTAGACGGTGCCCTGAGGGGCGCGCCAGCCCTTGGTGCGCAGGCGCTGGATGCGGGCCGGGACGGCTGCGGGCGCGGCCGGGAGGGTGTGGGAGTGGCCGGTGTCGGGGGCGGCCGGGCCGGTCGTGAGGATGCTCAACGGGTCTCCCGGGTGGTCGGGTCGGGCATGGGGGCCGGTGCGGCCCGGGGGCGGGCCGCACCGGCGAAGGGGGCTTCAGAAGCAGCCGTTCGGGCAGTGGGACGCGTAGGGCAGGGAGCCGCGCGCGGCGTCGCGCAGGTCCTTCGCCGAGTAGGCGAACATCCACGCCGGTTCCCCGCAGTTCGGGCAGGCGACCCGCACCTGGTGGACGACCTCGTCGGGGTCGTCCTCGTCGGCCCACCGGATCGGCAGTTCGTGGCCGCCGACGGCGAAGGCGCCGGTGCGGTAGCCGCCCTCGTCCTCACCGTCGTGACAGGTGAACAGCAGGGCCAGGTCGCGGCCGAAGACCCGCTCGATGTGGCGCTCCGGGTCCGCGTCCTCCCGTGCGGCGCTGCGCTCCAGGACGACATCCAGGATCGGCAGATCGCGGGCGTGGTGCACGGCGGCGAAGCCCTCGGCCACGAGCCCGGGCAGGGACTGGGTGAGCTCCTCGTGCTGGGCGGTGATGATGTCCGGCCGCACGCGGCGCTCGCGCGCGGCGTTGCGGGCGAGGGCGGTTTCGAGGTCGGTCTCGACGACCAGGGCGACAGCCGGTGTACGACGGTGCCGGGCGAGGGCGAGGAGGTTGAGCCTTACCCACTGCTGGCTGTTCACCGCGTCGAGGATCGTGGGCACCTTGTGTCGCAGTCGACTGTCGAGCTGGCTGTGGAGCTGCCGCCAAGCGGTGTTGGAGACGCCCTGGTTGCCCGCGTCGCCGGTGAGTACGTCTCGCAGGTGATCGGCGCTGAGGACGTCGGCCTGGCGGAAGAGGCTGTCGGCCAGGGTGGTTTTCCCAGCGCCGGAGATGCCGAGCAGGACAAGGAGGCAGTCCTGCGGCAGCCCGAGGGCGGCGAGGGTGCGGCGGGTCTTGTCGGCGCTCACCGGTCGGCCTCCGTCGTGCCCCGCAGCGGGAAGCCGGTGCCTTCGAGCGGGGCGGCGGCGGCCGCCACGGCGAGGCCCTGGAGGAAGAGGGTGCGGGAGATGCCCGGCTCGATGCCGCGGATCAGTCCGGCCTGGAAGTCGCCCAGAGCGGCCGTCAGGGCCATGGCCTCGCGGGCGGTCCGGTTGTAGGCGTCCAGCCGGTCGGCGGGCGCCGCGGACGGCTCCGGGGTCTCCTGCGGCTGGCGGCGCAGGGACCGCAGGGCCTGGAGGACCTGATCGAAATCGAGGGTGCCGCCGGGCTGGACCATCAGGCGCAGCGTCTGCTCGACGTTGTCGAGTACGGCGTCCTCGACGTCGTCGGTGAGCTCCTCCAGGAGGGTGTCGTCCAGGTGGGCGCTCGCGCCGTAGGTGACGAGGGTGGTGCGGGGGTCGTGGCGGTGCTGGTGGTGCATCCGTGGGGCCTTTTCGGTGTGAGGGGCGAGGCGGGCCAGCAGCGGCCACAGCCGGTCGTTGCGGCCCCATTCGGGGTCTACGAGGGTGATCTGCCGGGCACGGGCGGCCTCGCGCAGAGCGTCGGGGTGGCGGCCGGGCAGGAGGTAGTGCAGGCCGGACCGGTCCCGACGGGGGCCGAACTCGGACTCGGGTTTCCCGTCGCAGAGCGAGACGGTGCTGCCGCCGAAGCCGTAGCGGGGCGAGAAGGCGGGGAAGCCGTAGTCGGTGACGGTCAGCCCGGCGGCGCGGGCCGCAGCGGTCAGGCGCCGGCGCAGGTCGGCGTCGGTGACGAGGACGGTGACGGCCGCGCGGCGGACACGGGTCTGGCCGTCGGGGCCGACGGCGGGTGCGGCGCCGAACTGGGCGGCGACGGTCAAGAGGCCGGCGCGGTTCGCGGCGGCCAGGACGTCCCGGGGGCCCGGGGACGCGCCGAAGGGCACGTACGGCAGCGGGTCGGCGGCCTGGTTCCCGGTGGGCCCGTCCAGCTGGTCGGCCAGGGCGAGGGCCGCGTCGGCGAGGGACGTGCCCGGGCTCTGCCCGGACCGGGCCTCGGAGGGTGCGATGGGTGCGGCAGCGGGCTCGGGTTCGTGGATCGCCATCGCGAGGGTCCTCTCGGTGTGTGGGGTGTCGGAGCTCCGGATCGCCGGCCGGAGGCTGCGGGTCCGGAGTCGGGGCTGTGCTGTCCGATCGGGGACCGGCCGCGGTGGCCGGTCCCCGAGCGGGCGGTGTCCCGCTACTGGGCGAGGTGGTCCAGGGCGGCCTGCAGCAGGGGCCGGTGCGCGGCGTAGAGGGTGCGTCCGTCGGCGGCGAGCGCGGCTTCGAGCTGGTCGAGGGAGGCGAACGGCCACCAGCCCGCGTCGCGCGCGTCGTCGGCCCCGACGGCTGGCACCGTGGCGGTCAGCTGGAGGAGCCCGTAGGCGGACACGACCCAGGCCTGGTCGGTGTTGCGCCAGTCGTCCACGACCTGGCGGGCCAGGATGACCGGCTGGTGGCCCCTCAGGTCCTCGCCGGTCTCCTCCAGCAGCTCGCGAAGCAGGGCGTTCTCAACGGTCTTGTCCGGGTCGTCCTCGGCAGTCCTGTCCGCGTCCTCGACCATGCCGCCGGGCGTCGCGGCGACGCCGATGTCGTCCCGGGTGATCAGCAGGACCTGCCGGTGCGGACCGTGGCCCGCGACCGCGATCGCGTCGGCCGCCGCGTTCTCGCCCCACTTGCCGAGGCGTCGGCCGGTCTTGCCGGTGCGGCCGGCGGGGTTGAGCGGCCAGCCGCGGGCGTCCAGCTCGAACCGCACCATCGCGGCGGCCTGGCGCGCGGGCCAGTCGGTCACGGCGTCCGGGGTCGGCGCGGCTTCGGCCCAGTCGGGGACCTTCGTCTCCAGGGCCTGCGGCAGCAGCTCCGGCGGAGTGACGTCGGTGGGCGTGTAGGGGTCCATGAAGGATTCCTCCTGGTCGTGTGGTTCCTCAGGGAGCCCCGGGGCGCGGTGCCCCGGGGCGCGGCCGGCTGGGGGTCAGGCCTCCTGGGGGGCGGTCCGGGAGGAGTTGTACTGGGCGATCCACGCGCTCGGGTCGAGGCTGAGGGCTGCGGCGGTCTCGAAGGCGGCCTCGGTGAACTCGCCGCTGTCGAGCTCGTCGCTGATGGCGGCGGCGAGCTCGTGCGCGCGTCGGGGGTCGATCTTCTCCAGCGCCCGCAGGGCCCGTACGGCGACGTGGGAGGAGCCGGCCGCCGCGAGGACCGCGTCCGCCAGCGCACCGTCCCCGGCGTAGCGGGCGTCCTTGATCGCCGCGTCGGCGACCACCGTCCGCCGGAGCATCTCCCAGCGGATCGTGGAGAACTCGTCGTCGCCGTCGGGCAGCGGCAGCACCTCCACGGAGCGGCCGTCGGCCGCCGCCAAGGCGTGGGCGAGGGGCTGCTGCCAGCCCTTGGCCACCGGCGCCTGCACGCCGACGAAGTCCTCCCCCAGCACGAGGAGGCTGCCGTCGTGCTCGGACACGCCGAGCCACACGTAGTCGCCGACGTTCTTCCAGCGGCGCAGGGTCGCGGTGTCGAGGGCGATCGGCTTCGGGGCGGTGCCGGTGGAGGGCTCCATGCGAGCGGCGATGACCGCCCGCCAGCCGCCGCGCAGGGGGAACGTGGCCGCGCTGACGGGCACGCGCAGGCTGCTGGTGAGGGTGGAGGCGTCCAGGCGGTCGGGGGCGACGATCAGGCGCACGTCCTCGTCGTAGCCGCGGTTGCGGGCCCAGGCGGCGAGGCTGTCCGCGTCGTCGCCCTGGAGGGTGGTGCTCCAGGGCTCGCCCCCCTCGCTCTTCTCCTCGCTGTCCAGGTCGCGGAGCGCGGCGCTGGCGACAGCCAGGGTGTAGCGGGAGGTGGTGACGGCGTGCAGGCGGGTCGGGTCGGCGTCGAGCAGCGTGACCGAGCCCGGCCTCCAATCGGTGGGCGTGCGGCGGTGGGTGGCGGTCTGGTCGAGGATCCGGGCCAGCTCGGCGGCCCGCACGATGGTGGTGATGGTCATGGCGTCCTTCGGCGGGGTGTGGGCAGGGGCGGCCTGCCGGTCGGCGCGGCCGCGGTGCGGTTCGAGGGGTGTCGGGTGGTGCGGGATCCGCTCGCTCGCCGGGCCGCGGGCCGGCTGGTCGGCGCGGCCGGGACGGAAGGGGCGGTGGCTGGACCGACGGTGCGGTCGACGGCCGTTGCGCGGGGAGCTGTGAGGGGGTTCGCTGCCGGAGGCCTGGTCGGGGTGGCGGTGTGGTGCCCGCCGGGGCGGGCACCACACCGGGTTCGGCGGCGGGTCAGCCGGCGATGTCGCCGTCGGCCGGGCCAGCCCAGCGCTTCAGGTTCCGGCGCAGGTGCTCGCGGCTCACCTTCATGGTGTTCGCGACCTCGGCCTGGGTGCTGGCGTCGATCTCGGCCTGAACCGCGAGCCAGTACTTCCGCTGGGCTGCGGCGATCTCCAGCTCCAGTTGTTCGGCCGCGGCGTCCAGGCGTCCCTTCGGGGTATCGGGATGCTCGCGGCGGGCGGGGGTGTCGTCGGGGGCGGTCATTGGGTTTCTCCGGATCAGTCGGGGACCATGGTGGTGGGTCCCGGCCGTCTGGATCGGGTCCGGTGCCTCGGGGCGGCCGCGTGGCCGGCCAGCTCAGTCGGCCGCCCCGGGGTGGCTCAGATGCGGTGGTGGACGTCGCCGGTGCGGGAGTTCGCGGTGAGCCGCACCCGGGGGTGCCGGGCGAGTCCCCGGGTGTGGATGTCGCCCGAGACGGAGTTCAGGGTGACGGTCGCGGGGCGGTTCACCCCGTCCGGGGTACGGACCTTGATGTCGCCGCTGGTGCTGGTCGCGTTGAGCTCGCCGCCCCCGAAGTGGCGGACCTTGATGTCGCCGGTGTCGGTGTTCAGGACCGCGCTGTCGCGGGTGTTCCCGAGGGTGATGCCGCCGGTGATGGTGCTGATCTTCGCGATGCCGATGTCCGCCCGGGCGGCGAACAGCGCCCCGTCCGCGAGGACGGCCTCGACCCGGCGCAGGTCGCCGTCGAGAGTGAGGGAGGCCTCGCCGCTGCTGCTGAAGATGACGTCGCTGCCGGGCGGCAGCTGGATGTCGACGTGGACGGTGCCGGGCGTGCTGTCGACCCGGGTGCCCTCCGGGACGACGACCACGCCGTTCCGGACGATGACCACGCCGTTGATGGAGAGGGTGCCGTCGTCCATCTGCACGTTCCCGAGGCCGCTCTGCGAGAAGACCGCGCCCTGGTCGCTGCCGAGCATTTGGAAGCTGTCCGTGCCGTTCTGGGTGAAGACGATGTCCCGTGCTCCGGTGGCCCTGCGCACGGTGGTCCTGCCGGCCTGCACGAAGGTGGCGCCCTGGAAGAGGTCGCCTCCGAGGTGGCCCCGGAAGTAGTTGCGGACGGCCGTACCGGTGTGCTGGGCCGCGAAGGGCGCCTCGCTGGCGCCGGTGTTCGGGATCCGCACCTTCAGGGTCCGGCCGTGCTCCAGGAAGCTCGTGCCGGTCACGGCGTCGGCGAAGGCGTCGTGGTCGTCCGCGGTGTGCACGGTGACGGTGGCGCGGTCGACGTCGGGGCTGGTGGCGACGGTGACGGTGCCCGTCAGGACCTCGATCTCGACGCGGAGCGGACCGGGGGTCTGGGCGGTGTGCTTGTTCTCGGTGGTCATGGGTACCTCTCGGTTCTGCCCCGGCAGGCCTGGGGCTCGGCGCCTGCGGGCAGGCGGCGGCGTTGCGGCGCGGTGGGCGCCGGTAGCGAGGGGCGGGCCGCGGACTGGGTGGTCCGCGGCCTGACACCCCTCATCATGCCACTGAAATAGTGGCCACACAAGCATTGGCCACTGTTTCGGTGGCATTGTTGGTGTTGTCATCGTCGGGGTGCGGGCCGGGGCGGGGCCGGCCACTTGCCCCGGCCTTCGGACGGCCCGGTGGGGCGTCAGGACCGGACGGCCCCGGCCAGGCGGCTGGCGTAGGTGTAGCGGAGCCAGGACAGGGCCTCTCCCCCGTCGGCGGGTACCAGGCCGGCCAGGGCGCGCAGCCGGTTGGCCGCCTCCACCGCGTCGGCCGACGTGGGGTCCGCGCCGTCCCGCAGCGACGCGACGTCCAGCGCCACCGCGTGAGCCAGCAGGTAGGCGTGCTCCGTCCGCGCCGTGGCCCGGTCGTCGCCGGTGCCCGCGGGCGCCGTGCCGCTCCCGGCCGCGGTGGCCTGCCACAGGTGGAAGGCCTCCTGCGAACGCCGCAGCAGCTGCGGGAGCTGGAGGAGCTCACCGTAGGCGGTGAGCACGGCGGCGCCGCCGGCGGCGAGCGGGCGGACTCGGGCGTCGGTGACGGCGGGGTGGTAGCTGGCTGCCGTGCCGTCGGGCAGGACCAGGTCCAGGCGGAACCCGGCCTGGGCCAGGAGGAAGAGCGTCTCCCGGACCTGGTCCGGCGGGGTCTCGACGGTGACGGGCCGGGCGATGACGGCCTCGACGGGAATCGTGTGGGTGGTCACTGGGCCTCCGGTGAAGGTGGGACGCGGGAAGTGCCGCGGCGGTGTACCGGCCGGGACGGTTCCTACCGGGCGCGCAGCCTGTCGGCCTGGTCCTGGTAGATCCGGGCCAGGTGGGGGTGGGTGGTGCCGGCGGCGGCCTCCTGGTAGGCGCGCATGCGGGCGCGCCGGTCCGTGATCAGGGTGTGGTCGGGCGCCGGGTGGACGGTGTAGGCCTCGGCCTCGTTGAACGGGTCGAGCGGTTCGGGGGCATCCGGGGCGGGCTCGACGGGCGGCCGCGGGTAGCGGGGGGCGACGCGGCGGGCGGCGAGGGAGCGAAGCATGGCCGCGGCCAGGACGCGGCCCGGGTCGGCCTCGCGTTCCCAGGCGGTGATGGTCATGCCGGGCTCGGGCAGGTGCTGGGTGATGACGGTCAGTGCGTCGTAGCGCAGGCACAGGTCCGGGGTGTGGTGCTCGACGGCGGCGAGGATGCCGTGGCCGGGCCGGCCGGTGTCCGGGCCGTACGGGTGGGTGTCGAGCCGGTCGGCGGCGCGCTCCAGGGCGTCAGCCAGGGCGTCGAGGTCGGTGACGGGCGCGGGGGCGATCCGGCGGTGGGCGGCGGCGACGGCCCGCAGCTCGGCCCCGGTGGGGCGGTGCGGGATGCGGGCGCCGTGGTCGTTCAGCGCTTCGACGCTCTGGCGGGTGAGCTCCCGCAGCAGCTGCGCGCTGCCGTGGGCGGCGCGGGTGAGCTCGGCGTTGAGCGAGGTGTGCCGGGAGCGCTCCAGGAGCCCGGCGACGATGTGCGGGTGCATCAGGTTCTCCTCGTGGCACGGCGGTCGGTCAGGCCACCGTGTCCGGCAGTGGGGCGGGCGGGAATCGGGCCGGGCCCGGCGGGGCGTGCGGGCCCCGCCGGGCGGCCGACGGCGGGCCTAGGCCAGGCGGTTGGTCGGGCGGGCGTTGACGTACGGCGGCACGGCGGGCTCCAACTCGGCGACGGCACGAGCCAGGGCCGTGTCCGCCGCCTCGGGCCGCCCGTCGGCCAGGGGCTCCAGCACGGCGAGCACGTCGGCGCCGGTCAGGACGGTGGTGTCCTCGCCGTCGGCGCTGACCGTGAACCGCTCCTCCCACGGCACGACGGTGCGCACCCCGCCTTCCGACCGGACCGGCCGGTAGCGCAGGACCGCGCCGAACGGCAGACCGAGGACGGCCGACCCGTCCGGGTCCCCGGACCACTGGACGTGCTCGCGCAGCGGGCCGTCGGCCCCCAGGATGCCGGCGGCGTTGATCCGCGCCTCGTAGGCGGCGCCAGCGCGGGCGGCGGTCTCGATGTCCCGCATCGTCAGCCGCGCCCCGCCCTGCGCCTCCTCGCCGGCCGCCGGCGGGGTGTGCGGTGCGTCGAGGAGCGGGTGCCGGTCGGGGGCGGAGCGGCGCAGGGGGGCCAGCGCGGTGTCCAGGATCTCCTGGGCAAGGACGGCGGCGCCGATCGCGGCCAGTGCCGTCGCCGTGATCCGCTCGTCGGCGGGACGCCGGCCCCGCAGGGCCCGGTGGACGGCGAGAGCGGCGGCGGCCGCACCGGCGGCGGTGGTGAGGTTCTGGGCGGCGCCGAGGGTGGCGAGCCGGGCGCGCTCGGTGGTGGCCGGCGCGTGGTTCACGGTCATGGGCAGGGTGCTCCCGAGGTCTGCGGGCCACCACGTCGGCGGCCGGTGACCCCAGTGGAGCCCGTGAGCATTGGTGGAAACCTTGGTGGAGGATCCGCCGCTGATACCGGTTCGGACACGGCGCCCACCAATGATCTGACCTGCGGTTTCACCGGCGCGCACCAACGTTGGTGACGGGTTGAACGTCGCCCGGAGGAGCCACCAAAGGGGGTGCCCGGCCCGGCGCTGCGCCGGGAGGACGTTCCTCGGGGCCTGACGCCGGTCCGGATGGGGTGATCGCGAAGTCCGCCAAGCGCACCGTCCCCGACGCCACACGCGAACACGCTGCGGAAAACAGGACACGGGGCATATGACGCGATCACCTCCGCCCGCGAGGCCAAGCGGATAGGTAGTCGTCTGGGGTGGCCATCTCAGCGGCGGAAGCGTTCACGCTCGCATGGTGCCACCGGTACCGTTCCTGGGCGGGGCCCTCTGACATCACCCGAACGTCCGCACCGACCCAGCCTGAGACGACACAATCGGCTCTCGAAGGATCACACAACGTGGTTTCCCGGTTCTTCAGCGCCGGAGACCACCGTGCCGGGAGGACGCACATCTTGGGCATCTTGGACTGGTTCCGCAGGAACGACGAGCAGATGGTCGATCCCCTGGGATGGGGCGACCATCGCTTGAACATGGTGAAGGCCGCAGGCATCGGCGTGGCCACCTTGAGGTGCCACAAGGACACCTGGGCGTACTTCGTGGAGAAGTTCACCAGCACTCCCCGGGGGCGTAACGACAGCACCTTCCGGCCGCCGGCGGCCGAGGACATCACCGACGAGGGCGCCGGGATGATCACCGTGCCGATCTCCGGCAGCACGCTGGCCGCGGTGCTCGACAAGTGCCGGGAGTTGCAGGGGCCCGTCGGCTCCGACCTGGACAAGGCGATCGGCCGGCGGGTGGAGGCGGCGATCTCCCAGGCGCTGCGGCACGTGGTGCCGTCCGGGGGTGACCGCTCGGCGGCGCCGGCGATCGTTTTGGACGACCGCACGGCGCCGGCCGAAGCGGCGGCCCGCCCGTGAGCGGCGCGGGCGGCGAGCGGGTGGTCAGGTTGAACAACGACCGTAACGGAGTGCGCTCGAACCATGGCCCGGTGAAGCGGCTGAGCAGGACCGCGCCCCTGGAGGTGGTGGCCTTCACCGGCAGCGAGGAGTCGGACGTGCTGCACGCCGCCGCCGACTGGATCAAGGAGCGCCCGTTCACGATCGTGGTGGCGATGAACTGGTCGTCCGAGTACGGCTCGAACGACAACGACCTTCTCTGGACGCTGGAGTTGGTGGTCGACCACTCCGTCGCCGCCAGCTGATTCGGTACCGGTGTCGTCATCAGACGTTCGTTTGATGACGACACCGGCCCGGAGCCGCTCCGGACTCCCTGGAGCCTTCAGCAACTCGGCCATGAACCGGGCACAGTCTCGCCCGTCCCCTGCCTGCACTAAGCGATCAGGCGTACCTGGCACCGGCTCGTACAGTCCCCCTCAACACGCTGACTTGACAGGGAAGTGGATGACCCCGTCGAAGTCGATCACGATCGTGCGGGCGGAGGGCGAGTCCACGGCGGCGAGGTCGGCGGCGCGGGCGAGCAGGGCATTCACGGGTGACTCCTGGGTGAGGGTGGGCCGGGCCCGGCGGGCGGGTCCGCCGGGCCCCGCGGACTGCAGGGGATTTCAGGACCGGGTGCGGGGCGCGGGCACCACCGGGTGCACGGCCGGGGCGTTCCACCGGCAGGCGCAGACCTGGGCGGTCAGCACGACGGTGAGGGTGTCGTGGACGGTGGTCCGCGGGCGCAGGGAGACGGCGAAGCCGCGCAGGGCCGGGGCGGACACGGCGGCCAGGACGGCGGCGGTGAGCGCGGTGGCGACGGGGCGGCCGCCGTCCGGGCTGGCCTGCCAGACGGCTGCCAGGGTGCCGACCGACCAGCCGGCCCAGACGAACCGGGCCGCGGTGGAGCGCAGGGCGAAGGACAGCACGGCGGCCGTCAGGCCGGTGGCCGCCCACAGCCGGTAGGCGTCGGCGCCGCTGAGCGGAAGGCCGGCGGTGTGCTCGGCGAGGTAGCGGTGCACGGGCCCGGTGACGGTGCGGGTGATCACGGCCAGCCAGGTGCCGGCGCCGCTGGCGGCGAGGAACTGCCGCAGTGCGGAGCAGAGGAGGACGGCCCCGGCGCTCGCGGCAAGAAGGATCAGCAGGCCGGCCGCGACGCGGACCCAGCGGGCGCCGGAGCGCCAGCCGTGGTCGAGTGCGTAGCGCACGTCCTGGCCGCGGCGTGCGAGGAACGTGCCGGGCGCGGTCGCCCGGGCCCAGCCGTCGCGGGTGGCGGCCTTGAGGGTGCGCCGGGCGGGCCCCAGGGCCGGGCCGGTCTCGTCGGAGGACGGGTTGGTGGTGGTCATGGTCGGCTCCGGGTCCGGGTCGGTGGCGGGTTCGGTGTGCGAAGCGGGCCCGGCCGGGGAGGGCCGGGCCCGCTCAGGGGCAAAGGTGCCGGGCGGTTCAGCGGGCCCGGGCCGTGATGGCGGGCGCGTCGGCGGCCTCGACCCACGGGCCGTCGGTGATCGGGCGGGCAGAGCCGGCGCCGTAGGCCGGGCCGTGGTTGCCGCCGTAGAAGGGGAGGAGCTGCGGCACTCCCCCGCTCCAGCCGTCGTAGTGGCGCCACACGAAGCCGAGCGGGTTGTACGACTCGCCCTCGGGCAGGTAAGCGGCGCTCAGGTCCCACTCGCGGCCGCTGTCGGGATCGGTCCACCGGGTGGAACCGATCTCCGTCTCCAGCACCGGGTTCCCGTTGGCGTCGACGCGGCGGGCCAGCCAGGTGAGGGTGCACAGGTAGCCGGGGTGGTCCCAGGTGTTCGGGTGCGGCTTTCCGGCGTGGTGGATGTCGACGTGGACGGCCAGGTCCCGCAGGGGCTCGCGGCCGCGCAGTTCGGCGAGCACCAGCTGCGCCCGGCCGGCCTGGACGGGCCGGGTGTAGGGGTCGGTGTGGGTGCCGCTGCCCTCGGTGTTGGCGATCCAGCCGCGGAGGGTGGCGTAGACGCGGCCGTCCCGGTCAGGGGCGGCCTCGGTGGTCTGCCAGTCGGCGAGGACGAGCTCGTCGCCGCCGGTGAAGGCGATGGTGGCGTGGTCGCTGTCGGCGATGCGGTGGCGGTCGGTGTTCCAGGACTGCATCGGAGGCATCTCCTCGGAGTGCGGGGTGGTTACGGCGGGGCGGTCGGCGCGTGGGCGGCTCCCGCCCCTGCCGGTGGCGGCGGTGATCGGGGGTTACGCGGCCGCCGGGGCGGGCCCGGCGGTGCCGGCGTGGTCCCGGCCGTCGGCGGCGGCCTGCTCGGCGAGGTGGTCCACGGCGCAGTTGCTGCACAGGTCCTCCAGCAGCAGGAGCTCCGGCACCCACGCGCAGCCGCCCGGACACGGGTCGTCCTCGGTGCAGCCGCAACGCACGCACCGGGCCACGGCCGGGTCGGCGAAGGCCTCGACGAGGGCGGTGAGCAGGAGGCGGCTCGGTCCGGAGTCCGGGTTGGCCAGGG
The DNA here is from genome assembly GCF_040611255.1 of Kitasatospora sp. NPDC002965. Taxonomy (NCBI): domain Bacteria; kingdom Bacillati; phylum Actinomycetota; class Actinomycetes; order Kitasatosporales; family Streptomycetaceae; genus Kitasatospora; species Kitasatospora sp. NPDC002965. The sequence continues at coordinate 48,717 of NZ_JBEXNT010000001.1, forward strand.
TGACCTGCCAGGCCCGCTCGGCGGCGGCGACGGCCTGTTCGCCCGCACCCTTCCAGCGGAAGCGGACATCCTCCGGCGCACTCCAGCCGCCGAACCAGGTGTGGGCCTCGCCGTTGCGCGTGGTCACCGGGATGTGCTCGGGCCGGGGGCCGACCGGGGTGTCGGGGCCGTGCTCGATGCAGAGGAGGCCGTGCCGGGCGGCGGCCTCGCGCAGGGCGGCGAGGACGGCCGGGTCGTCGGTGATCCCGGAGACGGCTTCGCGCTGGGTCCACCAGTCCAGGTCAAGGTCGGGCTCGGACAGGCCGGGCTGGGAGCAGTCGGTGACGTACCCGGCCCGGTTGCACAGGGCCAGGGCCCGCACCAACCCGGGGGTCTGGGTGGTCTCCTCGTCCGGGCCGAAGTTCGGCACGTACCCGGGCTGGGAGGCGAGCGTGCCCTCCAGCCACAGGGCGGTCAGCCGGCCGAGGTCGGCCAGGGAGGCGGCGGAGTTCCAGGCGCGCCGGTCGGAGCGGGACATCCACAGGTGCTGCCTGGCCATGGTCAGGCCGCCGTTCGCAGGGCGCGCCGGTTCAGGCAGGACACGCAGTTCTGGGGCTGCGGCGGCAACACGCCGTCCAGCCAGAGGTGGTCGCTGCAGAAGTGCCGGCCGCAGCCGTCCAGGGCGCCGTCGCGGGTGCTGGTGCCGCACTGGGTGGCGGGGCCGGGGTCGATCTCGGTGCCGCAGTCCGTGCCGCCGCAGGTGGTCATGGACTCGACGTCGGGGCCCTGTGCGGCCGGGGTGGCCCCGGCGGGGGCGGAGAGAGCGGTGGTGGTCACGGGTTCCTCCATAAGGATCCGGTCGGCCGGTCGGCCGGCAACGCCCCCGAGGGGCGCGCCGCCCGCCGCGCTGGTGTGCGGGCGGGCGGCGCGGGGCCGGGGGCGAAGCCGGGCGGCCGGTCAGTGCAGGTGCCGGGCGAGGAAGAAGGTCGCGAGGAGGACGGGCCCGAAGATGCCGAGCAGGTAGACGAAGCGCATGGCGGAGTTCTCCTTCAGCCGTTGTTGTTGGTGATCGATCCGCGCCATCCGGCGGACTGGCGGCCGATGGTGGTGGTGTGGGTGCGGTTCACGAGGGCCAGCACGGTGCCGGTGGCGGTGGCTCCCTCGCCGCTGGCCGTCGCGGCGGGTGCGGTGCCGGAGGCCGCCTGGGTGGTGACGGAGCGGAGCTTGCCGAGCAGGCCGGCCACGCCGAGCACGACCGCGCCGACGAGGATCGCGGCCCACTTCAGGAGCTCGCCGAGCTTGTCGGCGTGCGGGGCGGCCTCGGCGACGGCGGCGCCGATCATCCACATCGCCCCGCCGGCCGCCAGCGAGGCGATCGAGCCGTAGAGGACGTACTGGCGTACGGCCTGCGGGAGACCGGGGTCGGCGACCGGGGCGACCGGAGCCGCAGGGGTCATCGCGTCGATGGCCTCGCGGTGGGCGGCGTTGCGTGCTTCGGCGGCGTCGAGGAAGGCGGTCACGTCGAGGACGGGTACGGCCCCGGGCTGGCCGTCGACGATCGCGGGCACGAAGTCGACGTCGTCGTCGCGGTCCCTGCCCACCCGCATGGCGACGATCCGTCCGTCGATCTGCGCGGCCGTGTAGCCGGGCTCCAGGAGGTTGACGCGGGCCGGGTCGAGGAGCTGACCGTTCTCGGGGCTGCTGCTGGTGGACACGGAGGGCTCCTTCAGGGGCAGGTCAAGGGGGGTGAGGGGTCGGTGGGGCGGGGCACTTGGCCGCTGCGTTGGAGCGGTCGGCGGGCCCCGCCCGCGGCGGGGGTTCGGCCGGTCCGGACGTCCGGTCAGACCAGGGGGCCGGCCTCGAAGGCGGCCAGCACCGCGGCCGCCGCCTGCGGGGCGAAGGTGCGGGTCTCGTTCCAGCGGCGCCCGCCGTACTCGGCCGGCTTGTACTCCAGTGACACCTCGACCTGTCCGTAGGCGTCCTCGGGGTCGTCCTCGCAGTCGTCGAAGGCGAGCAGCAGGGCGGTCAGCTGCTTCTGGGTGAGCTCGCGCCGCTCCTGGTGGTCGGAGACGTCGTCGGTGAGCGTGAGGGTGACGTCGGTCAGCTCCGTGGCCGTGCCGTCGGTGTCGTTGTCCTGCAGAGTGGTGGGGTCGGGTCGCATGAGCGGCTCCTGTCCTGGGTGGCGGGCGGGTCGGGTGGAGTGCGGCGGGGCGGGGTTCACGCGCCGGGCACCGGCGGCCAGGCCCGGAACAGGACCGGCTCGCCGAACGGCAGGGCCAGCAGCCCGGTACCGGGCAGGACCTGGTCCTGGCCGCTGCTCCCGGTTCCGGCGAGGAGCTCGATCCGGCTGCCGCCGGCCAGGATCTGGCCCAGCAGGCCGGGCACGGCCGTGCCGGGGCGGTCCACCGAGCGCAGGCTCAGGCCGCCGCGGCGGGCCCAGCGGGCGATGACCTCCAGCTCCCGCTCGATCCGCCGGTCCTGCTGGACCAGGTCGGCCAGGCCGACCACCGTGAGGGTGACCAGCGGGTGGCCGTCCGTCGGCTCGTATCCCTTGAGGGTGGGCTGGAGGAGGCCGCCGTGGACGCGGGAGAGGACCAGCTCGCGGGCCTCGGCCAGCAGCTCGGCGGCGCGCTCCGCGGTATCCGCGCAACGCAGCAGCGGGCGGTGCGCGGTGTGGGCGCCGCCCGGGTCCACCGCCCACGGCTCGACCAGGGCGGCGGCCTGCTCCGCGTCCCAGAGCGTGCCGAGGAGCGTGCCGATCCCGCTGCCGGGAAGGCCGGTGATGGTGGCGTGGGTGGCGCCCTCGGTGCTGTACAGCTCCAGGACGGCGTCGCCGCCGTCCTGGTGGCGGCCGATCGCGACGGTACCCGCGGCGGCGTCGAACAGGGTCTCGGTGCTCGGCCGGGACGACGGGGACCGCCAGGCGGCGAGCCGGTCGGTGGTGAGCGGGTAGGTGTGCACGGGGTTGTCCTTCCGGGGACGGTGCAGGGCGCGCCGACCGGTGCCGGCGCGCCCTGCGCGTGGTGTTCGGTTGTCGGCGCCGACCGGTTGGCCTGGGCCCTTCGGTGCCTGGGGCGCCGATCTCGGGACGCGCCCCGGGGCTGGTCGGGGGTATGCCGGTCAGGCGGCCAGGTTGGTGAAGAAGCCGGTGACGGCGCGCAGGGCGTCGGCGATCGACGGCGCCATGGCGGTCTGGGCCAGGCAGAAGCCGAAAACGGTGAAGACCAAGCCCTTCCAGTACGGGATCTGGCGGCGCCAGAGCTGGTAGCCGGCGAGGACACCGAAGACGGCGACGAGGGAGACGGAGACGATCACGGCTGGACTCCAGGAGCGGAAGCGGGGCGGAAATTGCGGTGGCCGGGGCGGGACCGCGGTGTCGCGGCCCCGCCCCGCGGGGGTCAGCGGCCGAGCGTGTGGAGCGCGGCCAGGGCCTCGTCGGGGGAGCGGACGTTGCTGCGCCCGGGGATCGGACGCTCCTTGCCGCCCGTCTTGGCTCCGCTCTTGCGAGCAGGCTTGGGCTCGTCGTCGATCCAGGCGTCGTCCTCCTCCGGGTCGTCGTCGCCGAACTCGCCCGGGCGGGGCGGCAGGGTCCAGTCGAACCAGAGGTCGCGCTTTTCGAGTTCACGGATCTCGTGGGGAGTGAGGCCGAAGACCTCGTCGGGGAACAGCGGGGCGATGGGCTTGCCGAAGTCCATGAAGAGGGTGCGCAGCACCTCCGGCTTGGAGCGCGGGACGATCCAGCCGGCGCCGCCGGTGTTGTCGTCGGCCGGAGGCTCCGCCTCGCCGTTGAGGATCCGGTCGATCCGGCCCTCCGCCTGCGGGGAGAACGAGCGCGGCAGCGGCTCCGGGATGTCGTCGGGGGCGACCCCGAGCGCCTTGAACGTGCTCGTGACGTTCTCCGGCGCGACATTGAGAACCACCGGGGCGGGCGAGTTCGCGCGGATGTTGCCCTTCAGGAGTTGCGTGAACCCGTCCTGGACGAAAATGCTCTGACCGGCGACGTGCTCGCCGATCCCGTACTTGCGGCCCTTCACCGTGCCGGACTCGGCCCGGTCCATGATCTCCGCGCCGTAGTCCTCGTTCCTGGCCGCAGACAGGAACTCGTCCCAGAACACGGACAGCGGCCGGTACGGGCAGCCGGGCTTCCCGGCCTCCCAGTCGTGAATCTTGCCGTCGGCCCACGGCATCGTGCCGCGGATCTCCATGAGCGCGTCGATGGCCCGCAGCGCGCGCACCATGTACAGCGCGCCGACGCCGTACCGGTCGCAGTGCACGCCCAGCGCAGCGGTCTTCTCGTCCGGCGCCTCGGTGACCAGCCATGTCACGGCGCCCCAGTTGGCGTGCGCGCACACCGCCAGCGCCATCAGCTGGGTCTTGCCACCGCCGGACGGAGCGACGTACAGGCCGTGGGCCGCACCGCGGTCGGTGTGCACGCGGCCTCGGGCCGGCTGACCGTTGGCCAGGACCCCGGTGGTGTACCAGCCGTTCTTGTCCGGGGTCAGCAGTTCGCGGGTGGCCGGGTAGAACTTGGCGAGCGGGGACTCGTCCCACACCGACACCAGGACGTGGCGGCCGTCGAACGTGACGAACACCCGGCCGTCCTCGTGCCGGACGTTCAGCGCTCGGGCCAGCACCTCAGAATCGACGCGCGGCTCGCGGGCGGAGTCGGGCAGCTGCGCCATCCAGTAGGTGACGCCCCGCTCGTCGTTGCGGCGCCGGTTGGTGTACTTGGAGCCGGGGATCGCGTCCTCGCCGATCCCGTCCTCCCACCACTCGGCGATGGTCGGCTTGGTGCGGCGCCGCCGGCGCTCGTCGGGGATCAGCTCGACCTCCTGCCAGCCGGGCCCGGCCTGACGGCCGGCCATCTGGGTGGTCTCGATGAACCGGACGTCGTCCTTGTGGACGCCGAAGGCAGCGGCGACGTCGGCCTCGTTGAGGCCGCTGATCGGCCGTCCCGGCTCGTTGGCCCGCAGCAGCATGGTGAAGTCGTGGGGCTTGTCCGGGTGCGGCTTGGCCACCACGACGTGGGTCCGGGCCGGATCGCCGGCCCGCTTCCACAGCAGCCTCACGCCCTGGGTGAAGGGGTCCGCGCCATCGTCGACGACCGGCTCCGGCACGACCTCCGGGGCGACGGTGAGCTCCGGCGTCTGCGGGGCGGGGGCCAGGACCTTGCGGCGGCGCCGGTAGCGGCCGGTGGTCCGGGCGATCGGTACGACCGCGCAGCACAGCGCCCCCCAGCCGAGGGCCAGCACCGCGTCCCATCCCCAGCCGGGGATGCGGTAGGCGGCGTAGTCGACGGCGGCAGCCAGGGTCAGCGGCGACAGCCGCACCAGCCAGCGGCCGGCGCTGTCCTTCTCCGTGCACACCACGATGAGGGAGGCGACGACGCCGATGCCGCCGGCGGAGGCGACGGCGGCCCCGACGGCGGGGTGGTCGGGCAGGTTCGCGGCCGCGCCGAGAAACGGAGCGACCGCCACGTACAGGGAGCGTTCCAGCTTGACGGCGAAGGCCACCGGGGGGACGTCCTTTCACAGAGCAGGGTGGGCACGCCGTCGTCGGCGTGCCCACCCTCGGGGGGAGTGGGTGCGGTGGGCTACCGATGGAAGAAGCCCGGCTTCGGGGTGCGGTGCCGGCGGCCCCTGCGGACGCGGTGCAGGGCGCCGTAGAGCTTGGCGTGGGCCCGCCGGACCGCGTAGGCGTCCTTCTCGGCCCGCTGCGCGGCGCGGAGCATCTTGCGTACGGCCTTGGCGGCCTCCATCTGGGCGGTCGCAACCTCTTCGGTCATCCCGACGAATGTCTCGTCGAGTTCGGCGTTGGCGATGGCACCGGCCGCGTTGGAGGCCTCCTTGGCCGTGGCGCGGGCCCGGCGGTCCAGGCCCTCCAGGTTGTCGACGGCGGCGGTCATCGCCTGGATCACGACCGTCAGTTTGTGCTGGACGCCGTCGAAGCTGTGGTCGCCGTCGGCGAGGCCGCCCAGGACCTGCCGGCGGTTGCGGCGGCGACGGGCCCTGGGCTTCTTGCGGGGCGCGAGAGATGTCTCGGCGTCCTGGAATCCGCCGCTGTCGGCGGGGGCGATGGCGCCGCCGGGGTCGGGGACGGCCGGCAGGCTGTCCGCCTGGTCGCTCGTCTGGTCGCTCACGGGTGTGCGGCTCCTCTCTTCTCCTAGTCGTGGTGCACGGCGGCGGAGGCCATGTCCAGGCCCGTCTCGTCCATGGCTTCGCGGTCCGCGCCGTAGATCTTCGCGACCGCGTGGGCTGCCTCGGCGGACACCGTCGCGGCGGTCTCGGCTTCCTTTGACAGGACCTTGGCCTCGTGCGCGGTGATGTCCGAGAGGTCGGCCAGGTCCGCCAGCAGGTTGGTCACCTTGCGGTCGATGTTGTGGCTGCCGGTCAGGTCGCCGCTCATCTCCCGGAGCATTACCGCGAGGTCCTGCAGGTCCTGCACCGCCTTGAGCACCATCTGGTAGTCCTGGTCCGAGTTGACCGCGATGTTGGTCATCAGGAGCAGGTACTCGTCGAGGGTGATGTCGGTGCGGTGCTGGCGCGCCATTTGCTGGCGCTTGCGCTTGCGGGCCCGTCGCGTGCGGTCCGGCCGGACCACCAGCGACTGCTCGGTGTCCGGTCCTGGCTGAGCCGCGGGCACCGGCGCGACGGCCGATTCGGTGCTCTCCACGCTCACCCTCTCTTCCACGATCACCGCGTCGGTGATGCCGGCCTCGTTGAGGCCTGCACCGCCGGACGCCGGATTGGTCACGCCCGCGACGGGCACGGGGCCCGGCGCGGGCACCGGCGCGACGGCCGGCTCGGTCTCTTCCACGATCACCGCGTCGGGGATGCCGTCCTCGTCGAGGCCTGCGCCCGCCGCGTCGGCGGGACTCTGCTCGGCCCTGCCCGCGGTGACCGTCTCCGGTTCCGGGTCGGACTGCCGCGCTCCCCCGCCGGGCGGCGCCTTGTCGTGCACCTCCTTCAAGAACGTGATCCAGGGGTTGCCGGTGGTTTCACCCGGGGGCGGGACCTCTTCACCGGTGCCTGCTGCTCCGTCATGCCCGGGTCCGGGTCCGGGTCCGGGTTCCGCGTCGGGTCCGGGGCCTTCGGCTGCGGGCCCTTCGGCGGTGTCCTCGTCTTTCGGGTCCTTCGTCAGCTCGACCTTCAACGACGGGTCGTCGACCTTCAACGACGGGTCGTCCGACGTCAACGACGCCTCATCGGGCTTCGGCGCCTCGCCGTCCGGCTTCAGTTCCGGGCCGTCGGCTTTCACGGCCTCCTTGTCCGGCTTCGACGTCCCGCCATCGGCCTTCACCGCCTCGCCGTCCGGCTTCAGCTCCCGGTCGTCGGCTTTCACGGCCTCCTTGTCCGGCTTCGACGTCTCGTCGGCGGCCTTCGCCGTCGCCTTGTCGTCGTTCTCCTTGGCGTCGGAGGAGCCCCGGCGCCGCTTGAGGCGTTCGGAGACGGCGCCGGCGAGCGAGCGGGGGGCGTCGCCCTCGCTCGCGGCCTGACGGCGCGCCTTGCGCTCCTCCCGGCCCTCGCGGCGGTCCCCGCGCTTGTCGTCCCAGACCCGCTGCCGGTTCTGGCGGCTCTGGGCGCGGTCCGCGGTGCGGTCGCCCAGGTCGGCGGCCTGCCGGGTGGACTGCCGCTCCTGGCGGGCGCGGGAGCGCTCCGCAGCGGGGCTGGTGGCGGGCAAGCGGGTGCCGCCGTCCTTCGAACCGCCACCGCTTGCGCCCCGACCCCCTCCAGCGCCGTCCCGACCCCCTCCAGGGCCACTCTGGCGCCCGCCGGAGGCGCCGGACGACTTCTGAGACCTGTCGGAGCCGCCGGAGCCGCCAGAAGAGCCTCCAGGGCCCTTCTTGCTGCCTCCGGAGCCCGGCCCTCGGTCGCTGCCACGGTCGTGGTTCCCGCCCTGCGGTCGGCCGGTGTCGCGTCCGCCGCCCTGGCTCCTGTTGCTCGGCCCGGGCCCCGGGCCGCTCGGGCTCCGGTTCGTCGACCCGCCGCCCGACCCCCCGGACCCGCCCGGGCCTCGGCCTCCGGAACCGCCGTCCGAACCGCCCGAGCCGCGCGGCCCACTCTTGTGGGAACCCTTTCCCGAGTCCGCGCCGCCGATTCCGGCGGCCGCGCCCTTTCCCCGCGCCGCCGTCATCGCGGTGCGGGCGTCGACCTGGGCCTTCTGCAATTCGTTGTGCTGCGCCATGAGTGACATTTCGCGCTCGGTCTGCGCATTGAGGTGCGCGACCCTGCCGGCGACCGCGGCCTCCCGGAAAGGCGCGTTCTCTTCCCTTTCGGCGCGAGCACTGTCGAGCCGGAATTGGATCCAGTCGACGACCGCATCCGCGAAGGAACGGCGCTCGTAGTATTCGCCGTATTCCTCCTCCCCGGATTCCTCGTATTCCTCCGCTTCGGGCTCGGCGGCCTGTCGGGCGGGAATCCCCTCGGACCGCGAATAGGTGGCCGCCCGGGGCGGCTCGGGGATGACCGGGATGTCCGGCGTCAGATCGGGGACCGCCGGGATGTCCGGCGCGGGGGCCTCCGGCTTCCGGGCGGTGTCCCCGTAGCGCGGAATCGGGGGTGCGGCGTACGGCTGGTCGCCGCCGCCCGGGAAGGTGATCACCCGCCCGTTGGAGTCGTCGGACACGCTCGCTCCCTTCGAGGGGACTTGACAGAGGGTAGGGTCCTCGTGCACGCGTGCACGCGTGCACCCGTGCACCCGTTATGCGCGCGCGAGGGCCCCGCCGGCACTGCGGCGGGGCCCTCGTGGTGACGCGTGGTCACTGCGGGGGGATCTGGGCGGTGACGGTCGTCGCGTAGACCTGAAGGTCGTCCCAGATCCGCGGATCGCCGGCCGCCCGCCGCTGCATCGCGACCAGGAACAGCCGGAGCACGTTGGCCCAGCCAGCGAAGGTGTCCGGGTGGACCTTGGCCTGCTGCGCCACCCATGTGCGGGTGACGCGGAGCCAGGATTCCGCTCCGCCCTTTTCGTCGCCGCGCCGCTCGATCGCCTGATTCTCGCCGTCGACGAGGAACTGGCGCTTATTCTCCGTGCTTCGTTCGACACGGGTCTGCGGCCGCGTCATGCCGACCGCCTGTCACCCAGCTCGAACATCGACCGAGGGTCATCACTGTAGCCGCTTTTCGCGGGCGGCGGAACCTGCTCGGCGGTCCTGTTGACCGGAATCGCCTTGGAAGAGCGGTGCTTGTTCGCCTTTTCCAGGGCTTTCGCGGACCGCTGGCCGGGAAGCGCCGCAACCCTTTCGTCGTGCCTGCGCCGCTGAAAGGCCACCTTTTCCGCGGCCGTGGCGGCGTTGTTCAGCGAATTAACGAGCGCTTTCAGCTGGCGCTCGACGGGCAGCGCCCGGGTCCGGGCGTGGTAGAACCGGTCGCCCTCGACGTGGGTCCCGCGCAGTTCGACCTGGGCCGCCTGGGCAAGCGCCGTGAGCGTCGCGGTGAGGCCCAGGATGTTGCGCTGCACGTCGGCGAGGTAGCGGGTGAACGCCTCCGGGTCGGCGGCCAGGGCCTCCATCGCCTTGCGGACCTGCGGCGGACTGGACTCGGTGTGTTCGTGTCTGGTCATGATCTCTCCGGGGAAGCGGGTCGGCCTCGGCGCTGCCGTGACCTGGGGTGGTGTTCGTCGACCCGGGCTCCGGCCGGGCGGCCGGGTCGTGGGTGGTACTCGGCGCCGCAACGCCTTCGCCGGTCACCGGGGCGGTGTACGCGCCCCGGTGACCGGCGGAGAGGCCGGGATCCGGTGGTTCGGGGCCGCCGCAGCGAGGCGCTGCGGCGGCCCGAGACGGGCCTGCGGGCGGTCAGGCGCCTAGACCGTCACCCGGTCGCCCAAGGCCCCACGAAGGGGCTCCAGAAGCCCGGTGAGGGGCGTATTACCGGGGTTGGTCAGGTGGTTGATGGCGGCGGACTTGCGGGCGGAGGCGGTGCCGGTGGAAACCCCGAATTCGGTGGCGATCCAGTCGCCCTTGACCTTCTCGGCGTCGCCGCCGACGGCGGTGATGGCGACCATCACGCGCAGCGTCTGCCAGTCCTGCTGGGTAAGTCCGGCCAGCGACGCTTCGAGGAGGGTCCGGGTCAGGGCAGCCTGGGCGGCGGCCTCGGCCGCGCTCGCGGTCTCACGGGCGATGGCGGGGTCCGGACGGGGTGCCTGGCGCCCATCTCGGGGGGTCGCGCAGGGCCGGGCCGGGTGCCGCGAGTGCGGGTTCAGACTCGGTTCGAGTGGTTCCCGAAGGCCTGCGGCTACCGTCCGGCAGGGCCCCCGGGGACCCCGGCCGAGAAGGCCAGGGAGCCCGGGAGAGAGCTTCGCCAGAGGCAGTCGCAGACCCTGCGGGGGCCGGTGCAGTCAAGCCGGAGCATGGGCCAGCTCCTTGGTGTGCGCCTGGCCCAGGTCGACCCCCGACTCGGCCGGGCCGGCAGCCTGCTGCGCCTCGGCGGCCGCCGTCTCGCCGGCCTTCTGGTGGAGCTGGCGGGCCAGGTCCATGACGCGCTGGGCGCGCGCCTGGTTGACGCCCAGCCAGGCCTGGGTCTTCTTGATGCCGCCGGTGCTGAACGTCTTGCCGTCCGGATTGATCCGGGCCAGCAGCAAGGGAGCGAGCTCCCCGTCGGTGCGGGTGTCGGAGTCCGTACCCGCCAGCGCGTCGTCGGGCCACGGGCCCGTACCCGGGTCGGTGTCCGTACCCGGCCCGGCCGTACCCGCCCACTGGTGGGTGAGCGTGGTGGCCGTACCCGGTGCGGGGCCGTCGGCCTGGCCGCCCGTACCCGCCGTGGGTCGGACGGGACCGAGGTCGTACTCGTACACGCTGTCCGCGACCGGGCCGGGCACCTCATCCGTACCCGCTGCCGTACCCGCGTGCGCCGATTCCGTACCCGCTGCCGTACCAGGCAGCGGCTCCGGCTGGGAACCCGGACGCGGGGCGGGTACGACCGTACCCGCCGTGACCTGCGAGTTCGCAGCGGGTACGGCCTGCTTCGCCGTACCCGTACCCGTCTCGGTCGTACCCAGGTACGGCCTGTCAGCCGAACCCGTACCCGTACCCGTTGTGGCCAGGTACGGCCGCTCGCCCGTACCCGTACCCGCGTCGGCGGCTACCGGGTACAGCCCGCTGGCCGTACCCGTACCCGCCGGTGTCGTACCCGGGTACGGGTCGAGCGCCGAGCGGGTACGGACCCGATCACGCGGGTACGAAGCGGTGCCCATACCCGTACCCGCGTCGGCCGTACCCGCTCCCGGCCCCCGCCCGCCCGGCGCCGTACTCGCCTGGTCGGTCAGCCGGGTCTGCATCGCCGTCTCGACGTCCCTGGTGCTGCGGAAGTTCAGCCTCGCGTACTCGGGCGTACGCACCCGGCGCAGCAGGGCCGTCATGACCGACTCGTGGTCCTCGATCGGCACGCGGGCCTGGGCGAGCTGGGCGAGGCGGTCGGCCCGGGCGATCCGGGCGTTGATGAACCGGCCGGTGCGGGCCGGGGCCTTGGGATCGCCCAGCAGCTGGCGCAGGCGGTAGAGGCGGTACCCAGCGCGGTCGATGCGGACTTGACGGGTGGCTTCGGTCTGGGAGATGTGCTCGTTGGCGGCCAGGGCGAGCTGAACGCGCACCCACTCGACGGGGTGGCACATCCGCACCAGGCTGAGCTTGCGGTCCAGCCACAGGCCGGCCTTGCGGGCGGACAGCTCGCGCATCGCGAGCCGCTCCTCGATCGAGCCGAGCTCGAAGAGCGTGGCGGCGATGATCGGCCACACGGCACGGGCGACCATGCCCATGGTGTCGGAGGCCTCCGAGGCACTGAAGGCGGAGGATGTCGCAGCCAGGACCCACACCAGCACGCCGGAGGGGCCGGGCGACTTGCCGCTGCGCGAGCGGCGCCGCGCCCGCATGCCGCAGACAACCGCGGCGACGTCGAGTGCGGCGAACGGCATCCAGTCCCACGGGGGCTGAAGGTGGATGACGTGGCGCCCCAGGCGACGAAGGCCGTCCGAGGACAGGCCGGCCGCGGCAGAGGCCACCAGGACGGTCAGAACATCCTCGACCCGGCGGCCCCGGACGTCCGAGAGCTCCTTGCGCCGCTCGGCCTCGGCCTCGGGCAGGTTCTTCTGCTCCTCCAGTTCGCGCTCGACCCGGCGCCACATGCGGATGGCCAGAATGCCGGCGACCGCCGCGACCCCGATGCCGAGCAGGAGGTTGAGGTGGTCCGAGAGCCAGTTGACGGGGACGAAGTCTCGGATCTGGGAGAGGGGGGAGGCCGTCAGGGACGGCCCGGTCTGGTTGGTCATCAGGGTCTGCTACCTCTTCGATCGGCCGGGCGCGGTGGCGCTGGCGGGTGCCGTTGCCGGACGGGCCGGATCGGCGGCGGGGAAACGTTCGTCGGTGCGGCGCAGCAGTTCGTCCAGGGCGGCGAACCGGTCGAGAAGCCAGGCCTCGGCGGCGTCGGCCTCGGCCTGGAGCTCGTCCGCGTCGGCGCGCTGGTCGCCTCCGCCGCCGGCGGGCTGCGTGGACCCGCCGGCGGCGGGGAGGTAGACCGGTTCGAAGCCGGCGGCCTCGATGTCCGCCACCTCGGCCGGGCTGAGCTGGTCGCCCGGCTTGTAGACGTCGGGTTCGCGCCGGGTGCGCCGGGCCCTGGCCAGTTCCGCCGCGGCGATCAGCAGCAGCACGGGCAGGAGCGCCTCCGCAGGTCGTGCTGGCCGGTCCTTCCGGCTCCCCGGTCCGCCCGACCGCACCTCGGGGGAGGTGGGCCGGGCGAACCGGGCAACCGGCGGACGGGCCCGGCGCGCGGAACCGGAAGGCCCCGCGCGCCGGGGTGTCGTCTCCGCCGGGAAGGTCCGGCGGATCAGACCGTGTCGAGCGGCATGACGCTCCGGGTACCGTAGCCGTCGGTGACGGTGTAGACGGCGGGGGCCGGGGTGGCCTTGCTGCCCCCGTCGGCCTTTGGGGCGTTGCTGCCGCTCGGGGCGGCCACCGGGCCGGCCGTCACGGTGGCGCCGGCGGCGTTGGCGCTGTTCTGGTTGTTCGTCATGATCTGCCTCCAGGCGGAGGCCGGGACGGTCCCGGCGCTCCCCATCGCCCAGGGGCCGCCGCGAGGCGGACTCCCTGGGATCAGGGCAACAACGGGTGCGGGGTCAGGCCCTGCTGGACGGGGCGCAGTTGAGGATGTCGACCGCGGTGGTCACGGCGTCGGCCCAGCGCTCCAGGTCCTCCACGGCGCGCGTCGCGGTGCGGGCGTCGTAGGAGTTGGTCAGGGGCTCCAGGAGGGCGCCGGCCGTGCGGACGGTCTCCACCGGGTAGTTGAACAGCGCCTCGGTCAGCAGCGTCAGGAGCGCGCGGATCCCGGTGTCGATCCGCCCGACCTGCCACCGGACCCGCTTCTCGTCGGCGATGTCGGGCGCGCTGCGCAGCGTCGTCGCGGTGCGCAGCCGGCTCGTCTCGGCGAGGGTGAGGGCGAGCTCGGCGAGGCTGCAGCGGGCGTGGGCCTCGCTGTAGCGCTGACGCAGGAGGGTGGCCTCGTCAACGGTGAAGCCGCCCAGACGTTCGCGCATCGTGTGGTCGATCGCGCGCTCGGCGGTGTCGCGGGCGAGGCGGTTGCTGTGCCAGTCCGACCTGTTGTCCTTGCTGTCCAGCCACTGGCCGAGTCGGCGCAGGTCGCGGAGGGGGTCGTCGGCGTTCAGGTGGTCTTCGAGCCACTTGGGAAGGGCCATGGTCTGGTGTTCCTCTCGGTGTCAGTGGTCGGACGGTCGGTCAGGCGCTGCGGGCGCGGTTGCGGACCGAGCGGCTCTTCAGCGCGCGCCGCTCGTCCTCGCTCATCCCGCCCCAGACGCCGGCGTCCTGGCCGGTCTCCAGCGCCCACAGCAGGCAGGTCTCCATCACCGGGCAGCGGCGGCACACCGCCTTCGCCTCCTCGATCTGCAGGAGGGCCGGGCCGACGTTTCCGACCGGGAAGAACAGCTCCGGGTCCTCTTCGCGGCACACGGCGCGGTCGCGCCACTGGCGGTCGCTCTCGCGGACATCGAGCGTCATCACTTGCTGTCCTCCTTCTTGGTGGTGGACTTGCTGTCCTCCTCGGTGCCGGTGCCGTTGCCGCCGGCGAAGCTGCGGAGGGTGTACATCGGGTCCTCCTCCAAGGACGGTTGGTGCGGGGGTGGGGGTCAGTTCGCGGGCCGGGCGGCGCCGGTCAGGCGGCGGCCTGGTGGTCGGTGCGGGCCGTCCGCTGCCAACGGACCGGCGGCCAGGGGTGGAGCGGGGTGGTCCTGGCCGGCGTGCGCGCGGGCGGCTGGACGGGGCTGTCCGGGGTGTTGCCGTCCGGGTAGCGGCCCGAGCGGCAGACGAAGCGGGAGTCGGTGCGGTGCTCCTGGAAGGGCGAGAACCGCGCGACCAGCTCGTTCTCGGTGGCGGTGCGCCGCTGGGGGTCGACGCCGCCGTCGCCCTGGTTGGTGGTCTTCTTGGGGCCGATCTTGGGGCTGGGGGCGCGGGTGGCCACGGAGCCTCCTGGGTGTGTGGTGGAGGGGACCGGGTCGGTCCCGGAACTCCCCATCACTCCCGGCCTCGGCCGCCCGGCGCTAGTGCGCAGGGCGTGAGGTCTACAGCCCGAAGGCCGTCGTCCCTCCAGCGCCGCCGCGCTTGCGCGGGGGCCGGATGACCGGGAGATCAGGGCAGCCACGGGGCTGCTCGGTGTGCGTCCAGCCGCCGCGCGGTCGCAGCGGCTGGACGCGCCCGCCGGTAGGGCGGGACTGGCCGGCCTGTCGGGGGCCGGCGACCGGGTGACGATCTCTCTGTCTCTCACCTGGAACAGGGCGACATCGCGCGGGGCGGGTGGCACGCCGTTGGGGCGTGTTCTCCAGAGCCGGGCCGCTTGGCAGATGCGGGCAGAACCGGATGGTCCGGTGTTGTGTCGCCGACGGCAGTCCCTGCCGTCCGGGGAGACGATCTGTCTCATCTCGTCTTCACGTTCAGGACCCGCTGGTCCCCCGCGCCCGAGGGCGCCGTGCCTGCCAGCACGAAGGGGGAGCAACTGCGGTGCTGCCGGGCGCGGTTCTACTCCCCGGAGGGGGCAATCCACGCCAGGCCGCGGCCTCCGCTTACGCGGCGATCCTGCAATGCACATGACACGCTATGGAGTTCTCAAGGACCGGGAGCTGCAGGATTCAGTCCCCCTCGGGATCTGCCTCCGCGCCTTCGAACCGCCGCTCTCGCGGCGAGCCACCGTTAATACACTCAGAGTGATCACTTGGCGGCAGAGCTGGGCCTAGCCAGGTCCCCAACCCCCGCGCCCGCCGGACGAGTTCGTCCGGAAGGTGGTTCGCGGAGGAAGGGCAGTAGCCAGGGACTGCTGCTCAGGAAGTAGGGGTCAGCAACCGCCGGCCCGTACCTTTGGCACCTTCGTGCCACGGGCCTTCGCGGCGCGGTCATGCTTGGAGGACGTCACCGGATCGCCGCTCGGGCCGACACGGTCGCCAGCTGCGACCTGGTCGACGACCGCGCCCTTCTCGATCCGCCCGAAGGCCAGCCCGCGCACGGCGCTCACTGGTGACCACCGCCCTTGCCGGCCTGGAAGTCCTGGACGGCGAGGTTCACGCGGGCCGTGTGGGCGTCGACCGAGTCGACGAACTGTCGCGTCGTGAGCGGAGCGTTGGTGGGCGTCGGCTGCGGGGACTGCTTGACCTGGGGCTGCTTGACCTGGGGCTGGTCGCTCATCAGTACGCCCCCAAGTCGCCCTGACGGCCGCCGGGAACGGCGTGGGTCGGGTCCGCGGCCTGGAAGACCTTGCGGGCCGCGGCCACGTCGCCCCCCTTGATGGCCGCCTTGGCGGCGTCGTTCAGGGCCTGCGCCCGAACGGCCACCGGGTTCTTCGGCTGCTCGGGGGTGCTCATGCGGCCACCTGCCCGTCCCCGTCGACCTGGACCGCGACCACGAGGTGGCCCCGGTCGGTCGTCAGGGTGATGGTCGAGGTGTCATCGAAGTTGCCGACGTCCTCGGACTCCAAGGCGCAGGCAATGGCCTCGAAACCGGCCGGGGAGACGGTCCCCAGGTGGAGGGTGCCCACGACACCCAGTCCGGCGGCGAGCGCCAGGAGGTCCACGATGTCGGCGAAGCGGTCCTCGGCGACGTCCTTGGCGGACGGCCCGGCCGCCAGAATCGCGGCGGTGCGGCTGGGAGCCGGCGGGGTGCGGAAGCTCAGCACCGGCGCAACGGCCGAGGACGTGATGGTGGGGTCGGTGTGACCGGGCGAGCCGGCCTGCGGGATGATGCTCACGGCGGGTAACTCCCTCAGTTGAGTTGAGGTCGAGGTGATCGCCAGGAGCAGCAGGCGTGCTGCTCCAGCAGCGGGTCCGGGATTGCGAGTCCTGGGCCCGCTGTGCCGTTTCCGGAGGTGCGAACCCCGGGGCCAACACAGCGATCTGGTCTGCCACCAGCGGCGAGCCGGTTGCGAGCCGGTTCCGCTTGGCGACGAGACAACTCTGACACAGCATCAGCGGGATAGTCAATTCTGTTCCGGCATAGCTCCGAGATTTGCTCCCATACCGGGATAGCCGCCGATGTGGTTCACTATGTCTCCCAGCGTTGACAATGCAGACCGAGTCGAAGGGGGGCTCCACGTGTCCCGTAAGTGGGAGGTACTCAAGGACGAGCTGGCGCAAATGTGCGCTGAGCTTGGCCCGGGAGGCGTGCTTCCGAGCACTCAGGAGCTGATCGCCCAGGGGCGCGGTTCGCGAACAACCGTGGGTAACGCCTACCGCGAACTCATTCGCCTTGGCTTCGTTAAGGGAGTGCCAGGGACGGGCTACATCGTGCGTGATAGGCGTGTCGTGGTGATCCCGTTGAGCCGCTATGGGCATGCAGGTGCTGATGGCTTGGGCCCGTGGGAGACCGCAACGAGAGCCCAAGGCATGAACGGAACGATGACCTTGATCGAGGTGACCACGGCAGAGGCCACGGTCAGCGTGGCAGAACGGCTTGGTCTGACTGCCGAGACGCACCATCAAGTGACCCGCCGCACCAGGCACGCGTTGATCAACGAAACCGAAGTGCTCCAAATCCAGAGCGCCTTGTACCCGGTGGAGGTAGCTCGCCGGTGCGGCCTTGACCGAAGAGTGAAGATCGAAGGCGGCACGCTGCCAGCGCTCGCTGCGGAGTACCGGCTCGGGCGCGCGACTGAACGGATCAGCTTCCAGTCGGCCACTGACGCGGAGGTACGAACCTTGAAGCTGGCGCAGGGCAGCTCTGTGGCTCGGGTCGAACGTCTGCTTATCGCTGAGGACGGCACACCGCTGGAACTCCTTCAGGTTGCCGCTGCTCCGGATCGAGTCGAGTTCGTCTACGACGACCTCGACCTGCAGAGGATGGTCTGACAGCTCCCAGTTCGTTCGACGCTCGATCTTCCTGCGCACAGCTCCCCCTGACCGCCGCAGCCAGGGCGGCCGCAGCGGGTCAAGCATGACGAGCGGACCCGGGGGAGGGCAGGCGGTGCTGGCCCAGTGCTGGCACAACGCTGGCACAACGCTGGCACAATGACGCGCCCTCAACGGCGCAGTGCGGGGAGGGAGTGCGATCGTGGACATCCGCATCGCGAGCTGGACCGGCCGCGAGGCGTGGTGCCTGCAGCAGACGCTGCGGATGACGGACCGCGACCTCGCGGACCACCTCGGTGTCTCGCGGAACTCAGCCGGCAACTGGCGCAAGGGAGGGGAGGACTGGGTGTGTAGCTCAGGCACCGCGCAGGTACTCGATCGCGCCGTCGAGATGTTGAGTCCGGCCGACCGCGTCGTCTTCGTTGATCTGCTACGGAAGGCCGGAGCAGCCGACATGCCCTCTGCCGCGGCCGGTCTGGTGGGTCCACTCAGCCTGACCTCGCACCAGTTCATCCCGCTGCAACTTGGCCCGTCTGCCGGAGCCCTCTTCGACCGGGGCTCGTCCAGCTCGGCAGGCCCCGCGAACCTCGACCGCCGCTCGCTGGGGGTCTCCACGGACGCCGGGCGCGACGGGATTCTCCACGTCTACGGATTCGGCATCGGAGTGCTCCATGTCCGCCAGCAACTCCGCCTGGACTCCCTGACCGACCTCGCCCTCTGGCGGTACCCGGCATACCAAGAGAACCGTGTCTGGGCTCAGCGGGAGGTTACGGGCTTGGCCTCCGCCACTGAGAGCGCGCCGGTGATCCCGCTTCCGGACTACGTGCTCTCCCTGTACGAGCTGCGGCAGCACCAGTGGGAAGGCGGAGCTCTGGACCCGGCCCTCCAGTTGCTGGCGTCGCCGGGCGGGCTGGTGGACCGCACCGACGAGTCTCGGATCGTGCCGCTCGGCATCGAGGGGCAACGGCTCGCTGACGGCTGGCGTCACCCCGATGCCATCTGTTTCACCGGCGGGGTATCCCGAGGCGTCGCGAGCTGGTCGGGGGTCGCCTACCACCCCGAGCCCGGCGAGCGCTCTCTGCTGGTCGACGACATCGTGGCGATGGAGCTTGACACCCAGGCCCTCTGGGCCCTGTCCGCGTATGTGCTGAACCTGGTGGAAGACGGCTTGGACCCAGAGCTGCCGGAGCCTTTCGGCTGGCGCTGGCTCCGCGGTGTCCACACCAGGCTCACTTCCGCCAGGCCGACGGAGACCGCTGAGCATCGAGCCATGCGAGCAGCCGTGATCGGCACCAGTGACCTGCCTCAGCGGCTCCAAGCCGCATGGGCTGCTCTGAAGGAGGCATCGTGAGCACCGCACTGGTCGGGCCGCAGCTGGGATCCGCGGTCCTGATGGCGATCGACGTCCAGGTCGGCTTCGTGAAGGAGCCCAGCGCGCACGTCGTCCCCGTGATCGTGGACTTGATGCGGGCTTGGCAGGTTGCCGGCGGCGCTACGGCCGTTGCCACCTTCACCAATCCTCCAGGCTCGCAGTACGAGACGATCAGTGGCTGGACCAAGCTGCGCACACCCGAAGAGCAGGCGCTCGCCCCTGAACTGGCCCCGGTAGCCAATGCGGCCACCGAGCGAATCACCAAGTCGACTTCCAGCTTCTTCAAGGTGGCCGGGGTCCTGGAGACCTTCAGAGCCAGGGGGTGGACAGAGGTCGTCCTGACTGGGATCGACACCGACAGCTGCGTCCACGACAGCGCGGCCGACGCCTACCAGTACGGCATCACGCCCTGGCTCGTCGTTGACGCCTGCGCTTCGTCCGGCGGACAGCAGTATCACGAGGCTGCTCTGCTGCTCGCTGCCCGCAATTTCGGCTCGCACCTCCTACTGACCAGCTCAGACGTACACCGGATGCTCAGTCAAGGGGGATACCAGTGATCACGACCGACGCCCTGTTGCTAATCGTCGGAGCAGGCCCCGCCGGCTGCCACGCCGCGACGATGGCCGCCAGCGTCGGCATGACCTCGCTGCTGATCGACCCTGGTCCCACCCCTGGCGGAACGCTCTGGCAGATCGGTCACCTCACCAACTTCCCCGGCTACACCGACGGCCCCAGCTACGCCCGGGTGCTGGGCATGGCCGTCGGTGGCATCGACAGGTACTGCACCTACCTCCAAGGAACCGTCGTCCGGGTCGAACCAACCGATGAGCATGTCCGAGCGCTCCTGGCTGACGGCACCAGCCTGGTGGGCGAGCTGCTCATCGCCGCAACCGGAACCCATCCCGCGAAGGCTGGCGAGGCCTCGTGGATCACCTGCGAGCAGGACTTTCCCACGCTCACCTCCACGACACCCACCAACCTGGGCCCACGCACCATTGTTCTCGGAGCCGACCGTCCACTGGGAACCTGGTTGCGTGCCCACCGCGAGGCTGACCAGAATTTGATGGTCTGCCACACCGCGGCGGAGGCGTACAAGGTCGACGAGGTCCGCCACGACGCGCGGGTGCAGCTGGTCCAGGTCCAGCACGTCAGCGTCGCTGGCGACGATCCCTTCAAGGTCCGACTCAACCTGGCCGATGACACCCAAAGGGTGACGGAGGCGGACTCGGTAGTCACCAACCTCGGCAACGTCCCTTCGTCGCTCTCGGGACTTGCCGTAGGGCCCGACGGTTTCTGCCCGCCCGGCGACCAGCATCCTCGTATCCTCACGGCCGGCGACCTCACCGCCCGGGTCGGCCAACGGGTGGCAACCGCCGTGGGGTCGGGGGCGGGCGCGTCCCTGGCGCTCCAGGCCAGGTTCCGCCACCAGGCAGTGTGATGAGCGGTCAAGGCCGACACACACGCGCAAGGACTGCAATGGCGTGGCACGCAGGGGTCTCTTTGGGCTTAGGATCAGATGCGGACCGTGACCGGTCGGCGGGAGGTGGAAGCCCCGTTGGAAGGTCAAGGTCCACGGAAAAGGCTCGGCCCCGTCGCGACCGCGGCGGGGTGGAAGATTCCCGCCGGACTCGGTCACCCGGGGCCGAACAGCCGGGGCATCTTCACCGGCTCAAGCTGGACACCTGTAAAGGAGGTGCCGCGCTGTGAATCAGCGTACCCGCAAGTCAGCTCACCAGCGCAACAGCACCCCGCCGATGTCGCGCGGCTCACTGCCGTGCCCAGCCGCCACGGGCCTATCCAGGCACGAGATTTCCCAGCTCAGCGGCACTGTCCGCTGGGAGGGGTTCCCCCGTTCGTGTGTTGCCCGGGTTAAGGGGCCAACCCGTTCGGGTTGTTCCGCGCTCCGCGTTGTCAGGAGCTCGGTGCCCCCTGTGGCCGCTACAGGTGGCCGGCGTGGTGTGGGGGTGGGGATGACCTAGGCCGCTGTGGCGGCGCCTTCATCCGCTTGTCCTCCTGCCAGGGAGGTATGGCGGTGGCGCCGCCCGGGAGCTCGACCGGTGCCTGCCGGTGAGGTTCCCAGATCGTCCTCGTGAGTGACCGCCCTTGCCGGGGCCTGTCGACTCGCTACTTCGTTTGGTTCTCCCAAGAACCGCTTCCAGTCCGGAGAGCGCCTTTGGCGTTTCCGGACTACTCGAAAGCAAGGAAGCAAGGACATGATGCAGGATCGTCCTGCGCAAATCCAGTTCGGCGTGCCCGCACGCTGGCGAAACCGCCTGTTTCCGGCCGTCTCGGCCGTGCGGGCCCGTCGCGTTGTGCCGTCGGTGGCCCCCTGGGGCGGCCGGTGAGCGCGAACACGATGCTTCTCGGACCGTTGCCGGGACAGCGTTCGACCGAGTCCGGGACAGCGCGTGGCCGCCGCAGGCGGCTTCGTGCTGTCCCGGACCAGGCCGTGATGCCGGCGGAGGCGGCCCTGCACCCGCTGGTGCTCTCGTCGGTGATGCGGGCCCGACTGAGTGCCGCGGTCCGAACGTTGCTGGCGTCTCCGGGCCTGGTGGGTCAGAGCGACGCGGTCCGGTTCGCGGCCGTGGTGCTGATGGCCCGTACCCCGTTCGACGGTGGGGTGGTGACGATCCGCAAGGGCGAGCTGGGTCGCTGGTGCGGGTCGAGCCGCAATTACATGAAGACCGTGACGCGGACCCTGCGGGGCGCCGGTCTGCCCGAGGGTGTCCAGGCCACGGTGGCCGACGTCACCGAGGACGGTTCCGAGGGCTCCGCCGACTCGCTGAGCCTTCGGGTCCTGCCGCTGTGGAACGCGATGACCACGTCCGGGGGCCCGGCAGGGCGTTGCCCGGTGACGGGCGAGCGCAACCCGCTGGCTCTGGACCAGCGTGAGCTCAGCGTGCTCTTCCACCTGGTCGAGTACTTGTTCGCGCCGGGGTGGGCTGCGGACCCGAGGGTGGGGCTGCTGGCTTCCCGTACTGGGCGCGGTGCCGCGACCGACCGTCTCGCACTGCTCCTGCTGGTGCTCTCCGCGTCCTCTCGTGGGCGGGTGCGGATGTGCGGCGGCCTGGTGGACACCCACGCCGGCCGCCCGGCGGTGACGCTGGCCCGGATGCTGGGCTGCTCCCCCGACGGTGCCGCGCACGTCCTGGCCCGGCTGGAGGAAGCGGGCGTGCTGACCAGGCCGCGCCGTGGCGCGTCCGGTCTGCGCTCGCGTGCCCGGTTGATGATCCCGGCGGTGGCCGCCGCGTGCAGGGCGGGCGCCGCCAACCTGCGTGCGGTCAGCAGCGCGGTACTGGCCCCACGGTCTGCCCCGAAGCCGACCGTGCCCGAGGCTGGCGGCGCTGACGTCCCGTCGACGGTGCCCGATATCTCCGTTGATGAGCAGCCGGCTGAGGACAGGTGGTGGGAGAGGTGTGGCGAGCCTGAGGTCGAGGAGCCTCCAGTGGCGGACCCGGCCGTGGACCTGGAGGAAGCGTTCGCGGACGTCTCGTCCTTCGTCGGCGGCCCTGCCGCTGCTACCCCCGGCGGACTCGCGCCCTTGGCTGCCGAGGATGTGTTGGTCAGCGCCGTAGAGGAGGGCGGGAAGGCCCAAATCGCAGACCTGGCCGCTGCTACCCCCCTTCACGCTAAGCACTCTCCGGTGGCTGAGGTGGATGGTTTTGCTGGTGAGGTAGATGGCTCTTCCGGCGCTTGCGCCGTTGGGGCTGGCCAGCGTCGGCCGGAGCGCGCGGGTGCGCGCGAGGACGGCCCGGAGACCGGCCTGCCCAAGCTGCGGCTCGTCGGGGCCGCGGACGGCCCGCTTCGCGGGGAACAGCCGAACACCCAGCTCGACCACAACACCCAGGCGCAGCAGGGGGCGGTACCGGACCAGCCGGTGCCGTACTTCGCCCTGCCCTCGGACGACTGCCTGGCCCGGGCTCTCTCGCCCGCCGAGGACCTGTGGGTGCGCCTGACCAACCCCTCCACCAGGGACTTCGTGCTCAAGCACGTCCGGGCGGCCCTGGAGGGCATCGCGGTGTGGACCGGTGCGGAGGACGCGCCGGAGGCCCTGGCCGCACGGCTGGCGTTCCGGCTCAAGCGCCAGCGCAGCCAGGGCAACCCGACCGTCACCGACCCGGTCGGCTGGTTCCTCAAGCGCGGGCTACCCCAAGAGCGGTGGTGCTCGCACCCGGCCTGCGACAACGGCATCCGCACCGGCAGCGACGCCGACTGCAACTGCGACCTGCGGGTCCAGGACCGGCGTGCCACCCGGCGCGCTGTGATCCGCAAGGTCGTCCAGCAAATGCCGGGCGCGGACTTCGAGCAGCGGCAGGCCCCGATCGATCAGGCCCTGGCCGAGCACGCCGCGCACCGCGCTGCCGTCCAGGTCGAGACCGAGCGGCGGGCCCGCGAGGAGGCCGCCCGCTGGGAGGCGCAGCGGCCGGAGCGGGAGGCGCGGGCGGCGGAGGCTGAGCGTGCTCGGCTGGCGGTGCCGTGTGCGGACTGCGGCGCCGGGCAGGCCGGCGGGCTGTGCCGGGGCTGCGCCCGGACCCGCGAGATGGCCGAGGTGGAGCGGGAGTGCCTGGTGGTGGCGTTGGCGTTCCTGGCCGACCTGGCCGATGCCCGGTCGGTGCGTCAGGTGCGGGAGGGCCTGGTGGAGCACCTGGCGAGCTCGCGGGAGTTCGCGCGGCGCGGGGCGGTCGATGACCTGATCGACGGGGCTGGGCAGATCGCCGAGCTCGGTGCGGTCAAGCTGCTGCTGGCCGACTACCGCCAGCTCGCCGTGGAGCGTTTCGCCGGGTCGGAGCGGGCCCGGGCCGAGGCGGATGCCGCGCACGGCGCGGTGATGCGCGCTGCCCACCGGTACCCCAGCAAGGCCGCCGCCCGCGAGCAGGCCCAGGCGGACGCGGAGCAGGCTCGCGACCGGGCCGCTCGGTGGCTGCTGGAGCAGCAGCTCGCCGTGGTGGCGGAGTGGCTTGCTCGGACGGAGCCGCATCCCGCGGCCCCCGCTGCGGGCCAGGTGGGCCGGGACGCGGTCGGTGCGGACCTGGTGCGGGCGGCGGTGAACGAGCACCTGGCCGCCGAGCTGGACCTGGAGCTGGGGGTGGCGGTGCGCGAGTGCGTCGACGTCGCGGTGGCGGCCCGGGCGGAGCTGTCGGTCTACGTCTCGGTCCGCGAGGTGTGGGAGCAGACCCGCCAGGAGGTGCGGCAGGCGCGGGAGATGGCGCGGGCCGGCGCGGCCGGGGGCGTGCGGGTGCAGGCCGAGCTGTCGGCGGTACGGCGGATGATCGCCGAGTACCGCCAGGAGGCGTTGGAGTGGCTGGTGGAATCCGACCGGGCGCAGTCCGCGGCGCAGACGGCGTTCGACGCGGAGCTGCGGTTGCGGGCCTACCAGGGCGACCGCGCCGCGCGGGCCGGGGCCGAGCGGGCGGCGGACGCCGCGTGCCTGCGGGTCGCGGAGCAGGACCTGGCCCGGCTGGTGGCCGAGGTCCAGCGGCGGCGCGAGCGGGCCGGCGCTTCGAAGGCCAGCAAGGAAGGCTGAACTGTGCTTTCAGATAAGGACGTTGAGCTTATGAGCGTGGCGGCAGAGGGACTGTGCGGGTCCGGGCACTACGAGTGGACCGCGGACTGCACCCTGGCGGTGGAGCACGACGGCCCGTGGCGCCAGAGCCGGCACCCGGACACCGCGGTGCTGATCCGCTTCCGGGGCACGCCGGAGGTCGAGCACACCCAAGAGTGGAACTCGTGGGAGCCGGAGGACGACCGTGGCGAGTGGGTCACCCTGCACTACCGGGTGACGGACCGCACGTCCGCAGTGGGGGTTCCCGCCGACCTCGACCAGCGGGTGCTGGGGGTCGCTGTCGGCCACGTCTTCACCAGCCGGACCCGGCCGGGCGCCGGCGGCCAGGAGGAGGAGTGCTCGTGCGGCCAGTGGTACCCGGCCTGTCGGCACTACGAGCACGTCGGCCGGCAGGTGGGCCTGCTGGTCCGCTCCTACTTCGACATCGGCATGAAGGCGGGCACCTCGGAGGTCCCTGTGGAGAGGAGCAGCTGATGACCGTCCACCCGCGCGGCCCGCAGGGCCAGCTCCCCGCGGTCTGGGTCACCGAGTCGTACCCGCCGGTCTTGAGGGCGGCCCTGACCAGCCGAAGCGGCATCCCAGTGGCGGCGCGCGAGCTCGTCATCGAGCAGCTTGGCCACCGAACTCCCGGGGAACTGCGCGAGCGGGTGGAGCGCCGGTTCTTCGCCCGGTTCAGTCATCTCCCGTCAGGCGAGATCACCGAGCGGGCCGACGAAATCGCCTAAGCCCTCGTTGCCCCCGGTAACTGCCCGGACCGGCGATGCGAGGACGGATGGCTGTTCGACCAGTACGACGAGGTCGAAGGCTGCCCCTGCTGCCGGCAGCGGACCGTCCAGACTGCGGCCCTGCTGCCGGACGCGCCCCGTGCAACGCCGGCCACCGTCACTGCGGCTGCCGCCTCGATCCGGCGCACCATCCTGCTCGCCCGCACCGGCACCCACGCCCGCCAGTCCCAAGCCGACGCCCGCCGATCACACCAGCTGCGGATGGCACCTCCTGCCACGAAGTCAACTTGACGACAGCGGGGGTGACGCAGTGCCGGCGCAGTCGACCACGGTCAGTACGATGACCGCCACGCCGCTCGGCACGGTGGACGAGCAGGGCCGGATGGACCATCAGGAGACCTGACTGAACCCGAAGTGCAACATCGACCAGATCTGCCGAACGTCAGATACCGTCACCGGCGACACCCTTCACATCCTCCTCGACCCACAGGAGCAAGCGAGTTGGCCAAGACACGAACCGGCAAGCAACGCAGCGGGAACCCAGCCTTGCGTGCCGGGAAGCCCGCAGTGATCGTGCCCCGCGACAGTGACCTTGCGACCCCGTCGGCCCCACCTGTGGAACCCGGCATCGTCCCCTCGATGGAGGTCGAACCCGAACCGGCCTCCACGGCGAATACGGTGGCCATCGACGTACTCGACCTCGACTTCGGCACCGGGTGGATGCCTGCGGTCGAGTTCGACTACGGCCGGCTCCGCTCTCGGGAACGAGACCGCAGCCCCCACCTGGGCGGCGGGTTCAGCATCGAACTCCCCGCCATCCTGGATCTCCTGGAACACATCGCCACTGGCGCTGTCTCCCCCCGCACGGCCCGGGAAGTGCTGCAGCAGGCCGCGGCAAGCATCTATCTGCCCGTGACCACCATGCATTTCGACGCTGCCGTCCTCCAAAGGCGTTGCGAACGCGACCAAGACAGCTGCCCGCTGTGCGAACTCCGCCAGGACTGGTTCGAGGGCATGCTCAACGAATGCGACAGCTGGTGGGAGCGCTACACCCAGCCCGAGGCATTTCCGTACATCGCAGGCGCGGAAACCGTGCACACCGTGGCCTGCCCCGCCACCCGGCGGAAGATGCCCGACCGGTACGAGCGGCCGACCGGGGAGGACTACCAGCAGGAACTGCGGCGCTACGCGCACTCCGTCGACCCCACCAGTGGCCGTTCCGCCCTGGACCTCGGTTCGCGCTACCCCGGATGGAAGGCGATGACCGCCGACGAGGTGAAGGACTGGATGAAGGCCCACATCGGACCCAAGGGCGGCGTACTGTACAACCTCTGCCGGCGCTGCGGACCGACTCCCTAGTAAGCCCGGTTCACCGAGCAGCCGCCCACTTCGGGCTCGGACACTCCATCCACACGATCGACGAGTCGGCCCTCTGTCGCAGGGCGACGTGGGGTGACCCGGGGCAGGACGTCCTCGGGCTGGTTCTCGACCGCTCCACCGATCCTTCAGCACCGGCAGGCGGCTGACGGGGAGAAACGCCCGGAGTCCGGCTGGTTTTCCTCTCTCCACGAACCTTCTGCCCTCGGTACCGTGCCGGAGTGAAGACACTACGGAACGTCACTCTCCTGGCCATCGCCGGCCTGCTCGTGCCCCTGCTCGCGTCCTCCCCGGCGGCTGCGGCTGACCGCTACTTCTGCGAGAACGGGAAGAAGGTGTCCGGCGCCATCCTCGACAAGTACGTCGCGATGGGTGACGTGACATCGCCGCTGGGGTGCCCGGCGACGGACGAGATGGCCACTCCCGACGGCCGCGGCCGGTACACCCACTTCGATGGAGGTTCGATCTACTGGACGGCGGCAACCGGTGCGTTCCCGGTGTGGGGAGCGGTGCGCAGCAAGTGGGAGTCGATGGGGTGGGAGCGGTCCTCCCTGGGCTACCCGAAGTCCGATGAGCTCAGGAACCAGGACGGCAAGGGGGTGCGCCAGGTGTTCGAGGGCGGCACCGTGTACTGGTCTGCGGCCACCGGCGCCCATCCGGTGTGGGGACGGATCGGCGCGACGTGGGGCGAGTACGGCTGGGAGAACAGCGCGTTCGGCTACCCGGCCTCGGACGAGGTCGACGGGACCGGCTCGTGGGCGGATGACGCCGGGAACGTCCACGTGTACCGAGTGGTGACGCAGAGGTTCGGCTCGGGTGCGACGCTGTTCTGGATTCCGGGCGGGGCGACGGAGGGTTGCGGCGGCGAGTGCACCGGCTACGAGGTCGCGGCACCGGGCCGCCTCGTCCAGCGAGTACGGGTGAACCTGCCGACGGATTCGGACAAGTTCGTCCTGATGGTCTTCCCGACGGACGCCGGCTTCCGCGGCGGCGTCAACAAGGCGCCCGACGGCTGGCAGGAGGTCTGGGCCAACACCCCGAACCCGCTGCGCCTGGACACGGCCGACGAGGCGGAATCCTTGCGGGAGCAGTACGCGTGCCACGCCGCGTACGCGCACCAGGAGTCCGACGGCAGTTGGAACACCGGCAATTCGTGGGATCTGGAGTCGGAGAGGCCGAAGGTGAGCTGGACGTACGCCACGAACGCCATGTTCGTGGCGATCCACAAGTGCAACTGGACGTGATCGCGCGCTGAGCAGCACAGGCCCAAGACGGTGCGGGCCCGGTCATCTGGCAGCGGTCCGACCGTGTGCGGCTCGTGCCTGGGGGGAGCGTGCTGGTGGCCGGAGGCCGAGCCAGGGAGGGGCCTGGTCTGACCCCCGCACAGCACCGCCCGCAGCCGGTGACTGACCTCCCCTCCACACCCCTGGCCCCGGGCGCCCCACCCCGGCACGGACTGGTCGGCTCGCCCACGCCGCCCGGTCAGGGTCGCGGTGTCCAACCCGGCGGGGAGCAGCCGATGTTCGTGGCCGGGGTGGGGGTCAGGTTGGGCGGTGGCCGGTCAGTTGGTGCCAGCGGTCGTGGGCGGCTTCGAGTTCGCGCCGGGCCCGGGGGATTCGCAGGTCGTTCTTCGCCCGGTCGGTGACCTGCCGCAGGTTCTGCTCCGCCCGGCGGCGGTCGGTGGTGTCGGCGATGGTGTGCTTCAGGTCGGCCTCGGCCGCCGGAATGAGAGCGCGGCGCCGTTCGCTGGCAGATCCGGCGTCGGCGATCGCGTTGTGGATGTGGACGACGAAGGCCCGCACGTCCGCTTCCGGGATCTCGGTGAGTGGGAGGGTGAGCAGCTCGCGTCGGCCGTCGGGCGGGGTCAGGTAGAGGAAGCCCTCGATGAGGGAGTATCGGTCGTCCACCTTCAGTCCGAGGAGCGGATGGTCCGTGCTGGTGAGGGGATCGGTGTTGACGCGCAGGACCTGCTCGTAGAGGTCCAGGCGCTCGCCGAGGGAGTGGAGCAGTGGCCCGGTGCCGGGGGCGCGGAGTGCTGCGAGGCGTTGTTCGGCCTGACGGATGCGGTTGTCGTGCTCGCGGGCGGCGGTGTCGGCGGAGGAGCGGACGCGCTCCTGTTCGGCGGCGACCTCCTGCTCGGCCCGGCGCAGGTTGTGGCGAGCGGTGCGCAGGTGTTCGCGGTCCTGGTGGTGGCGGGGGTCGAAGGCGTGCCGCCAGGTGCCGGGGTACTGGCGCCTCCACCAGGCCGTAGTGAGGGCGGCGGCCAGGGCGAGCAGGCCGGCCCAGAAGAGGGTGGTCCATACGGCTTCGACGGTCACAGTGTTGTCTCCTGGTCAGGGACGGCGTGGGGTTCGGTCGGCTCCGGTGTGGTGTTCGCCTTCCTGCGCCGACCGATGGGGTCAGCTCTGCCAGGGTGATGGACGGCGCACCGTCGGTGAGCATGGCAGAGGGCGGGGCGCGCGCGGGACGAGTTGAGGGATCCGGTCGGCGGTGAGGACTCTGATGGGGAGGGGCCCTTCCGCCTTGATCGAAGATCGGTGTCGGTCGTCCGCCGCTACCCTTGGCCGGCGCGCGTTCGTTCAGGTGGTTGGCCGTACGAGGGGGCTTTGCGTGGGGAAACTGCAAGACGCGATAACCGGCCTGCTGCCCGCGGTGCTTGCGGCGGAGATTCGGCCCGAGAGCTGCCCGGCATGGCTGTACCGGCCCGGTCGCGTTGAATGCGCCGGGATGTGGGGGACGGTCTCGACCATCTACAGCGCGTTGACCGGGCTGGTTCTCCCGGAGCGGGCTCCCGCTCGGGAATGGCGGCGCCTGGACGTCCTGCTGACGTACGAGGACGGCCGGCGGCAGATCCTGGAGGTCGACGAGCGGCAGCACTTCACCGGTGTGCGCGCCCTGGCCCTGGAGCTCTACCCGCCGACTGTGGAGCTCGGCTTCGATGCCGGGCAGTGGCTGGCCCGCTCGCGGGCCCTGACTGGGCGTGAGCCCGGCGGCGGGTATGCCAAGGCCAAGCCGCCGCTGTTCCCGGGCACTGGCGGTCGCCATCGCCAGCGAGCCTTCCGGGACACGCTGGCGGACCTCCTTCCGGCGGAGCACGACTGGCTTCCGACCATCAGGATCAGCGATACGGAGGTAGGCGCGGTGCTCACCGCTCCGGACCCCGCATCCTCGCTCAGCAGCCTCCTCGGCCAGCGCGGCGCCCCTACGCTGGCCGCGTGACGACACCAAGCACCGCGCCCGGGCCCGCGGCCGGCGATCGAGCGCCTGCCCCTAGCGTCTCCATCGGCGCGGTGGGGCGTTGGACGCTGCCGGTCGGGCCGGACGGCTCAAGCGCGCCGACGGGGGTGTTGGTCAGCAGAGGGTGTCCTGTTCGAAGTCGGGGAGGCCGAGGTCGGTGATCCGGGCTCGGTCGAGGCCCGCTTCCACAAGGAGGCGGGCCCTCGGTGGCGTTGCGGACGAAGATGCGTTCGCCGTGCAGGTCCGGGCAGCGGGCGGCGAGGGCGGGGCAGGGCCAGATGATGCCGAAAACGGCGGTGCCGGTACGGCCGAAGCGGGTGCCGTGGATGCGGGCGAGCTTCCCGTAGGCGTACGTAGGCCAGAGCTCGGAGGTGTTGATGTCGGCACGGGTGGCCGCCTCCTTCCAGGCCGCCGATGTCACGGCGTCGTCGAGGTCGGCGTGCTGCTGCGCGGACAGCGTGCTCCACCACGCCTGGCCGGCGGCGCGGTCGGCCGCGCGCTGCTGCTCGATCCGTAGGGCCTCGGCTTCTTCGCGCAGGCGGCGCTGCTCCGCTTCGTGCTCTCGCTTCCGGTCCTCCAGGGCCCACCGTCCGCGCCGCAGGAGCGAGTAGAGGTCGTCCTGGAGCGCCTGGTGCTCGGCGCGCAGGCGGCGGTGGCGTGCGGCGCGGGCCTTGCGGGCGGCTTCCGCCTCCTGACGCAGCCGTTCCTGTTCGGCTTCGAGTTTGGCCTGCTGCTCCTGCCAGGCCCGTTTGCGTTCTTCCTGGCGCTGGCGCGTCCGGTTGTGGCGGGCTTCGGCGGTGATGGAGCGGTTAGTGGTCCACAGGATGGGGCGGCGGGCGGTGTCGTCGTCAACGGGGCGGTGGACGCGGCGGTAGCGCGGAAGGGTGACATGGAAGGCGAGAGAGCGGTTGTGGACCCAGGTGACGAAGGCCTGGAGGGGCATGGGCTGGACGGTCCAGCGGCCGGCGTCGTAGTCGAAGCCGGCGACGCCGTCGTCGACGCGCCATCCGTGCTCGGTGCTGGTGCGGATGGAGGGGATCTGGCCGAGCCAGGCGGCTTCCCTGCGGGTGGTCACCCAGCAGACTTTGACATCGGCTTCGCGGTAGCGCTCGGTACGGGCGGTGATGTCGTCGACGGTGACAGGTGAGAGCTGTGCTTCCCAGGCGATCCGGGTGCTGGCGTCGGGGGCAGTGGCCATGACGTCGGCGCGCCAGGTGCCGTCCGCGGCGGCGACTTCGAGTTCGGCGTGCCAGCCGGTGGCGCGGATCGCGCAGGCGAGCTCCAGCTTGAGGAGATGGTGCTCCATCGACTCCTCGGCGAGTTCGCAGTGCTCCGGGCGCCTGCGGTCGTGGGCGAAGTGGTGGAGTCCTCGGGTGGAGCGGCGGGCGTGGACGCCGTGGCCGCAGTCGGGGCAGGTCAGGGGGATGCGGGGGCGGACCTTGTAGATCGCGGTCCAGGGCAGGCCGCATCCCAGGTCGGGGGCGGTGGCGTCCAGGCGGCCGGCGTCGGGGTGCAGCGCGGTGAAGGACACGGGGAGCTCATCTCGCCGAGAGTGATGGGTTGGGCGCGGTGTGCAGTGATGAGTTACCAGCAGGCACTGACAGCCGGGCCGGGCCGGCCGGAGGGGCTCGGTAGAGTGCTGCCTCCAACTCCGGCGAAGGGACCCCTGCCCGTGGACATCCACACCCGACTGTCCGCCCCTCCCGGTCGGCCGTACGTCGAGGGGCACACCACCTACGACCCGGCCGTCCACGAGCTGGCGGGGCTGGAGGACATCGGCGTCTACGTGGTCGCCCTGCAAATGATCGACAAGCAGGGGTGGGCCAGCGCGGCCGAGCTCGACGGCGAGAGCCGGGGCCTGAGCACGGAACTCGTCCTGGAGAGCGTGCGGCGCCTGCTCGACCACGGCCTACTGGCACTCCTGGTGGAGCCGGAGCCGCTGCGAGACCTGCCGACGTGGGCACGTGCGGCTGCGGACACCTACCTGGTGGCGACCGCCGACACCCGGTACCTGGAGGAGCGGCTGGCCGCGGCGTACGCCTCACCCACGGATGCGAAGGCCCACTCTCTGCAGACCCTGAGCGAGACCACAGCCAAGCTCCAGCGCATCCGCGCCGACCTTAACGCCTGGCAGGGCCACCTGGAGGACCTCCACGACGCGCTGTCCGCGGCCCCCGAGGGTGAGGGCGTCCCGGAGTTCCTCCGCCTGGAAGCCGGCCGCTTCGCCAGCATGGTGCTCCGCCTCCACGAAGGCGCCGCGACCCGGTTGTTGGACGGCCCGTACGGTCCCGCCGCCGATTCGCTGCGGGTGCGGTTCGACGGCACCTGCCTGCTCACGCCGTCCGGGGCGATTCCCCTCGCCGGCCTTCAGCTCCCGGCGGCCGAGGCGCCCGTCACCGCGAGGTGAGGGGCGCCTCTGGTCGGGACTTCGCCGTACGGCCGTTTCGGCCACCGGACAGCGCGGTCATGCAGCATGCGGGCCGGGACCGTAGATGGTCCGAAGGTGACGTCCGGCCAGGTCAATGTCCAGCGCCGCCTCCGCGGACCGGCCCCCGCCGCCTTGGCGTGGCCGATCTGTGCGTTGTCCCTCCTGACAGCCGCTCTCGGTGGGACGATGAACTGTCCACGAGCGAATGCCAGTTGCCAGTTGGGGGTTGTCGTTGCCGGGTGACAAGCGGCGGATTCAGACGGCGGTGCTGGGCGGAGCCACCTCGGACGTTCCGCTGATCCTGCCGATGGAAGCG
Source organism: Kitasatospora sp. NPDC002965 (assembly GCF_040611255.1). NCBI lineage: Bacteria > Bacillati > Actinomycetota > Actinomycetes > Kitasatosporales > Streptomycetaceae > Kitasatospora > Kitasatospora sp. NPDC002965. The sequence goes on from NZ_JBEXNT010000001.1 coordinate 81,042, forward strand.
ATCGAGCTGGACGCGTTCCGCCGGGAGCACTCCGCCGACACCTTCTGGTGCGGCCTGCTGCTCGGCGGCTGCGGCACCCAGCTGTCGACCAAGCTGTACACCGACAGGGTCTGCCACTTCGCCCACCTGCCCGACCCCACCGGCCTGCACGTGTGTCAGCGCCGCGCCCGGGACGTCTCCAGCGCCGACCACCTCTACGTGAAGTCCGCCGCCCTGGCCTGGCTGGTCGACCAGGAGCACCAGGGCGACGTCCACCTGCGCGAGCCGATCGGCTCCGTCGTCGACATCGCCTGGGAGCACGGGACCCGCGGCCTGCGCCTGCACCTGAACGGCGAGGTGGCACCGGCGTGGGACAACGAGCTCGTGGAGCCGGTCCTCGGCACCACGGTACCGGTGGACGTCGACACCCTGGTGAGGCGCCGGTACATCCACCGGGTCCGCCTGGACAGCGTCGGCACCGCGCGCCGGGTGCGCATCGGGACCCAGGTCCCGGCCCGGGACACCGAGTGGTTCACCCTCGGCGAGTGCCACATGTCCCCGGACGGGTTCCGTACGCCGACCGTCGAGGAGATCCTCGCCGCCGCGAAGCGCACCGCCTGGTCGCCCTTCGCCGGGGTTACGGCGAAGGGCACCACCGCCGTGCAGCGCCTCGAAGCCGCGCTGAAGTCCAGGTCCATGGCGATCCTGCGCTCCGACTGCCGGACGGTCGAAGCCGACGGACCGTACGAGGGCACCGAGGCCCAGGAGGTGGCCGGCCTGCTGGAGCGGGCCCGGCTGTGGCTGGAGGAGCAGGAGAAGCTGCGCGCGGACCTGTTCGGACGGCTGGCGCAGGCCGTGCGGGACGGTGAGAGCGAGGAGGTGACCTCGCTGCTCACCCAGGCGGACCGCAAGGCCGCCCGCGAGCGGACCCTTGAGCAGCACGACATCGCCCGGCAGGCTGCCGCCTTCCTGAAGGATCAGAAGCGCCGCGCCGCGCAGGCCGCCCGCGAGTACAAGGTCCCCGGACCGGTGGCGCGCAGCCGGTTGAAGGCTCGCGTGGAAAGCAAGGTGGAGCGCGCCCAGTCCCTGCGCGAGTCCCAAGCGCATGGGCGGATGCTGGATCTTCTGGACCGTCTCGGCCGTGAAGCTGATCAGCTGCCGGTCCGCGAGTTCCGGTACCGGGTGTTCACCTTGTCCAAGGAGGCGGAGGCGGCCCGAGCTCTGGTCACCGCGGAGGAGGCCCGAGCGGTGGAGGGCTGGCTGGCCCGGGCCGAGCAGTCCGATGGCGGTGCCGAAGCGGCGGTGCCGCCGGGTTCCGGTACGCCGACGGTTCCGGCTGCGCGCCGGCCGGCACCGGTGCTGGTCGAGAGTGCGGCCTCGATGCGGAGCATGTTGAAGTTGATCGCCCGCTCCGGCTCCGCTCTCTCGACCTTGAAGCACGGCCGCAGTCTCGCCGAGGGCCTGCACCGGCTTCACCCCGAAGACCAGGTCCAGGTGCTCATGGCGATCGAGGACAGCACCCGGCCGAAGGAACCGCTGCTCTGCTCCGTGCTGGCCCTCGCCGACACTGCCTCCCCCGACCTCTACCGGGATCTGGCGTCCCGTCTTGGCCGGCAGGTGCCCGCAGGTGCCAGCGAGGCCGACGAGCACTGGCAGGCCGAAGTGCTCCGGCTCCAGCAGCATCTCCGCCGCTGACACCAGCACCCTGGGCGCACTGCACGGTGCCGGACCGCCCGGCCGGCCCTACGCCCGTCAGACCCACCCCGTCCACGGCACGGGACGGAGCTGGAGCAAGGCGGAGCGGCGCAGATTGTGGTGGCACGCAAGGTCGCAGCCGGTGCGGTGCCCTGGCCTTCGCCCGCCCTACAGCCCTCCAGAGTTGTAAAGTCTTTACATGACTACGGAGCCGCAGGGTCGACCGGATCTCCCGGCGAACGTTCCCACCGTGGCGCTGGCTGACGCTCGCGCCGAGCTTTCCAAGATCGTGACGCTGGCCGAGCACACCGGCCGGATCACCGCCATCACCCGCTACGGCAAGCCGGTCGCCGCCGTCGTCCCGGCAGCGTTGCTCCACCTGCTGTCCGGGGCGCACATCGGGCCGCGGCCGATCGAGGCCTCCGACATGGAGCGGCTGGCGGCGCGGGCCCGCGCCGCCGATCAACAGCCCTCAAGCGACGACATCACCGCCGCGGTCGACGACGTCCGCAACGTGGTCACCGACGCGGACGTCGTCGTGGCCACCAACATGCTCTCCGTGGGCGTCGACATCGAGTCGATCACGCACCTCATCGTCCTGGAACCGGTCCGGGATCAGCGAGTGCGGGAGGTCCTGGCGCACGCCGCCGTTTCACCGGAGGAGCTGACAACCCTCCCGGAGGACCTGACGATGGCGGACCTGCTGGAGGCCTGGGCCCAGAAGCAGCAGGGCGGCAGCCGGTGATCGTCGTGGACGCCAGCGCGGTGGTCGAGGCCCTGGTCGGCAGCGGTACCACCGCCGACCGGGTCCGGCAGCGCCTGACCGGGGAGGACGTCTACGCCCCCGCCCACCTTGACCACGAGGTCTCCCGGGTGATCGGCCGTCTGCTGCAGAAGAAGCTGCTGACCGAACAGGACGCCCAGGCCGCGATCGAGGACCTGGACGCGCTGGAGGTGCAGCGCATCCCGATCCCCGGCCTGCTGCTTCGGGCCTGGGAACTGCGGCACAACACCTACGTCGGCGACGCGATCTACATCTCGCTGGCGGAGACGCTGCGCTGCCCGCTGGTGACGACCGACGGCAAGATGGCCGGCGTGCCCGGCATCTCCTGCCCGGTGGAGCACATCCTCAAGGTCTGACCAGCGGTGGCCGGGACGTGCAGGATCTGCGCGGGCCGATCGCCTGAATCCGGGGCGCATGCCGGAGGCCCGCACGCCGGTTCGCCGGTGCGCGGGCCCCTCGCCGTACGGGAGGGTCCCCGGCACGGCTACCTGGCTCATTGCCGCCGACCGACTCACCCGCTTGACCGACCGGTCCGTGGCGGGCCCCCGGGAAGGCCTGCCAGCACGCTGGAGTGCCAGCACGCCGTACCACCGTCAGCAATTCGCTGACACTTCCGGCGAGCACGGAGCCAGGGCGGGCGACTCAACACGCAACCGCCCGTGTGGACAGCGCGCATCTTCATCGACGAGAAATGCGCGTAGCTCGGGGATGCGGCATTCGTCGGTACAGGCATCGGCGACGGTCTCGTCTGCTGCGCAATCAGTCATACCCGGTCCAACCGGCCCGCGCGGCCGCAGGACACGGGCCCCCGAGGCCCGCCAGCGTGGCGGGCGCTGGCGTCGCTGGCCGGCCCGTTTACCCGAGGCGGACGACGCGCCCGAAATGCCGCAGGTCAAAGCACTAGCACAGCCGATCGACAAGTCCAGTGTCTCCGCCACGGCGGCCACACCACATCACCACTGGCCGCCGGGCAGAGCAGCAGCGCCCCCCCCCCCGGCACGGCCAACCTCCCACCGGCCGGGCCCTGCCGAGCGCCCCCCCGTCGCTCCCGGGCCCGGCCGCCCGGCGGCACGGAGAGGCGGAGCGGCCCCCGGCCCCGCGCGGCGCCCGGGCGAGGACCGGACGGACGCCAGATCAGCGTGCCGGGGTGATGCGGCTGCCCGGTCGAGGCGGGGGCGGCGGCTGGCCTGAGCTGCACACTTCCGTGGGGAATACCGGCATGCGCACCGCATCGGCCGGGCCGTCGACTTCGACCCGAGCCTCCTGCCGTACGGGGTGAAGGGGACCTACCACCCGGAGACCCTCTCGGCCGTGCGCGCGCTCGCGAGCCCCAGTCGTAGGTGCGGCCTAGCCTGCGCCGCCGGGGCGCGGGCACGGCCGGTCGGCGGGCCGGCGGCCCGGAACCTTCGGGGCTGCGGCTGGTGCAGCGGGCGGGGCGGCGGGTGGGGAGAAAGGCTCCGGGTCGGTGTGCTGCATCTTCCAGCCGTCGACCGGCACGCGGGGCTTTCGGGCGCCTCGGGTGGTGCGGTCGAAGCGCAGCATGTCGGCGGGGGTGGCGAACAGCAGCAGCATCCCGGCCAGCAGCCGGAACGCCTCGCCCTTGATCAGGAAAGGCACCGGGTCGACGACCGCGACCGGGGTGCCGTCCTCGGCGATGAGCGGGGTTCCGCCGGCCCACCGCGGGTGGGAGCTGCTCCAGCCGATCTCCGCGGCGGTTCCGAACTCCCGGGCCAGGTAGGCGATCGCCTGCCGCACCCCGCGGTTCATCCCCAGCACATGGTGGCTGACCTCGGCCGGGCCGCCGGGCGCCAGCCGAACCTGCTCCTCGGCAGCAGCGGCCAGCTCCAGCGCTTCGGCGCGGGAGACGGCGTTGCTCGCGTCGATCTCGGCCCGCCGCTTCGCCGCCTTCGCCCGCTGCTCGGCCAGCAACCGCTCGCGCTCCTGCTCCCGCCGACGGACCTCCACCAGGTGGGCGTCCTCGGCGGCGACGTACGTCGGGGCGGTCCAGACCCGGGCCAACTGCCGCTGCGGGTAGCTGAGCGGACTGCGGGGGACGTGCTGCTCCACCTTGCCGGTGAAGGCCCAGCGCAGGAAGGCGGCGACCGGCACTGGCGGGACGGCGGTCCAGGAACCGCCGGTGAACTTCACCAGCCCCTCGACAACGACCAGCCCGGCGCCGGTGGCGTCCAGGCGCAGCGAGGGGATGGCGCCGAGCCACGGTGGCCGCGGGCGGTCGCTGAACCAGCAGCTGGTCACTCCATCGACGAGCATCCGCTCGGTGCGGGCAGTGATGGTGTCGGCGGTGATCGGGGACAGCTGGGCCTCCAGCGCCATGCGCCAGGTCCCTGCCGGGTCGGTGGCCAGCACGTCGGCGCGCCAGGAGCCGTCGGCGGAGCGGACCTCCAGCTCGGCGTGGGCGCCGGCGTCCCGGGCGGCTCCGGCGAGCTCCAGCTTGAGGAGGTGGTGGGCCTCGGACTCGCCCTGCAGGGCGATCTCGCAGTGCGGCGGGCGGGGAGCGTGGGCGAAGAACCTCAGCCCGCCTCTGGAGACCTTCCCGTGGACGGGGTGCAGGCACTCCGGGCAGGTCAGGGGCGCTGCCGGGCGGGCCTTCCACACCGTCTCCCAGGCGCGTCCGCACCCGAGGTCGGGCAGGTGCGCGAAGACGGTGCCCCACTGGGCGTGGATCGCGCGGAAGGCCATCAGCTCGTCCCGGCCACGGTCAGTATTCGCCGTCGAGGTCGATCCAGATTCGTCCGTGATGGTCGACCTGGGCGGGGTAGATGTAGCCGTCGACCACGGCGCCGTCGATCACGATCCGGATGTCGCCGTAGTCGTCGTCCAGGAGGACGATGCCGTGCTCGTCGGTGTAGGCGTCGTAGACCACCCAGTCCGAGACCACCGCCTCGAACTCCGGCCCGTCGGTGCTGTCCCACAGCCACCCCACGCCCCGTTCCCTCGCCTTCGGCGTCCGTGCTCACCGCGACCCGGTGGCGCCCCAGGTTTCACCGTGCCCAGATCGCGTCGCCGTAGAACCCCCGGGCGGGCAATGGACCGGCAGCTGTTGCCGCAGCCCGGTCACCTGGCCCGGGTCACGAGCCCGGGCCTTCGTCGTGCACCCGGCCGAGCGCCGTGGTGCCTGGTTCCGGTGCCGACCGCGTGAAAGCCGGCGAGGCGGCCACACCTTCGGGTGAGGGTGCGTCAGGGGCGGCCGAAGTCGTCATCGCCGTCGAAGTCGATGCCGAAGGCGAGGTCGTCGTCGAAGCTGTCCGGCTCCTCCAGGGGCGGGCAGCCTTGCACGCAGACCGGATCCCACACGGTCCCGGTCCACCGGTGCCCGCAGGCCAGCGTGTCGTCGGCCAGGTCGGCGAAGCGCTCCCCGGCGAGGACCTCGCGCTTGGCCGCGCAGTAGCCGTCGCAGTCCGCCTTGTCCGGGTGGCCGCATCCCAAGAGGTTCACCAGGTCATCGTCGGGCCGCCCGGGGGCAGTTGCGCGGCAACGCGCCCGGGCGGCGGAGAAGTGACGGCGGCCCGGACCGGACAGCCTTCGCCCGACATACTGCCCGGGTGACGATCACCTGCACGTGCGAGAGGCCGCTGGCCACCGGCCCCGGCATGCTCGCGGCCGACCTCGCCTACCACCGGCAGATCAGAGCCGAGCGGACCGCGGGCGGCCGGCGGTTCCGCTCGCGGCGCGACGACTTCAACCTACTGCGGATCCTGTCCTACCTCGTCAGTCACCTCGACGGGGACGCCCCGGTGCGCGTGGACGTCGCGCACCTGGCCGAGGAGTTCGAGCGGTCCGAGGCCCTGCTCGGCGCGGAGCTGGATTGGCTGGCCGAGCACCGCTTCGTCTACCTGGACGGCCGCGCCGACGGCGTCGTCCGGGTCTGGGTGAACCCGGCCGTGGGCGTCTGCGGCGCGGACCCCCGGACGGTGGCCGCACGGCACCGCTTCCCCTACTTCGTGGTCAAGCCCCTGGGCGCGCGCGGGCCCGAGCCCGTGCAGGTGGTCGAATACGACAGAGAGGTGTGGGAGCAGGTCTTCGCCGACAACTACGAGACGCTGACCCGCCAGACCTTTCCCTCCCAGAACTGCCGGGCGTGCTTCCGACCGCAGCTGAGGCAGGTCTAGGACACCGTCGCTCCCGGTCCCGACCACCTCCCGCCAGGTCCGACCGGTGACCCGCGCAGCAGGGCAGATGGCATGTTCGAGTCCGAAAGGTCGCAGGTCAAAGCACTAGCCACAGCCGATCGACAGGTCCAGTGTCTCCGCCACGGCGGCCACACCACATCACAACTGGCCGCCGGGCAGAGCAGCCGTGCCACGCCCCCGGCACGGCCGGCCTCCCACCGGCCGGGCCCGGCCGGTGCTGACCGCCCCCCGGCCGGCGGCTCCCACGGGCCCGAGCGAATTCACCCGCGCCACGCCTCGTCCCTTCGCGCGTCCGGCCCCGGCAGGCGGCATCATCGTGGCCGTGTCCACCAACCGGCGCCACCAGCGGCGCGGCCCCAACTCCCAGGCCAGTGCGCACCGCGAGCAGCGGCAGCTCAAGACGGACCCGCTGTACTACGGCGACCCGCCCTACGGCGGATACCGGGAGTGGCTCAGGCCCAACCCGGCGACGGGCCTGTTTGAGGTGCTCGACTCGGCGCCCGAGGACACCCAGCGCTGGGCCGCCCGGGTTCGGGACCTGCTGATGCCCCTTTACCGGGGCCGCGTGCCTTTCGCCGCGACCTACCTCGACGACCGGATCCAGAGCGGTGTTATCCCGCTGGCAGAAGGGGACGAACCCGCAATGCGGGTGCGCCCGCTCGCCGTCGCGGACTTCGCCGCGGCCGTTACCGCCCAAGCCACCGGGGACGGTCACGGCGGGCGGCACCCGGGGGAGGACATCTGCCCGCAGCTCAACTGCCACGACGGGGATCACCACGCGGACGAACACCGGATCTGGGTCCACCTGCACCACCTGCACGCCCGGGGCGCCCTCCTGGTGGACGACCAGGACCGCATCCGGATGACCGTGCCGCCACAACGCCCCGGCGAGGCATGGACGTTCGTCACCCCCGGCGGCGCGCCCGGCGGCTGCCGAGACGGAGCGGGAGCGGTTGGCGGTGCCATGCGGGGACTGTGGGGCGGAGAAGGCGGCTGGGCTGTGCGGTAGGTGTGCTCGGGGCCGGAAAGTCCGGCAGGGCACGCAGGCTTGCATCTCCATGGCGCTGGCCGCGTCCGCTGACCTGGGGGTTTACGCAACCGTCCTTCGGGGGTGGGCGCAGGCGCGGCTGGGGGCTGCGGACGAGGTGATCGGCCGGGCGTCGGAGGTGGTGGCCGTGCAGCACGCGCTGGACGAGTACCGGGTGTCAGCGCTGCGGGTGTTCGCCGAGCCGGAGGCGGCGTGTGAGGAGGCGGTGGCGGCCTACAAGGCGGTGTGGCGCTCGCGGCACCGGTTCGCGAGCGAGGCCGCGGCTCGGAAGTGCGCTGCGGAGTCGTCGGAGGAGGCCCGAACGCGCGCTGCCGAGTGGCTGCTGCGGCGCCGGCTGGCGGCGGTGGAACAGCACCTGGCCCGCTTGCCGCGTGTCATCCGTCAACATCCAGGCCGAGGATTCACGCGGCCCGGTGCCCTCTGGCGGCCTGGCATAACCCCTGACAGGGCCTCCTCGTTCCCCGGCCGCGGCGAACATGCCGCAGCAATTCAAAGGAGGCTGCAGTGCGGGTTGTCGTGGAGTCCCAGGGGTTCAAGACCTCCGACCGGGAGGCCGAACGCAGACTGACCGCGCAGTGGGTGTCGGTTGAAGGAGAGAGCGGCGCCGGGAAGTCCACCGGCTTCGAGGCGATGTTCCTTGCATGGGGCCCGGCACCTTTCCTCAAGGCGATGCCGGCCGTCAAGGCGTGCAGCCAGATTTCGACGACCCTGTCGATCGGCGGGGCGCGGTGGCGGATCACACGCAACCCCACCAGCAACAGCGTCGAATTCGAGCGCACCAGCGCGGGTGAGGTTCCCATGCGCATCCCGCTGACCTCTCGCGACCCCGAGCGGCCCACCGCCTCCCGCTTCCTGCTGGAGCAGCTCGGCATCCCCGCGCTGCGTCAGGGCGGCAAGGTTCTCGGGATCGAGCACATTGTGCCGTTCATGTACGTGCGTCAGGCCAGCACCGGCGCCACCTTCCTCGGCGGGATGAAGCCGGAGCTCCGCGAGCTCGCGGTGCGCGCGATGCTCGGCCTGCGCGAAGACGCTATCGAGGCCGCCCGTGACACCTGCCGCGACCTGCGGCGCGATCTCACCGCGGCACGGCGGGCACTGGCCGGGTTCGAAGCACTCAGGGCGAAGTTCGGGTTCAGCACTCCCGAGGAGCTCGCCCACCGCCGCCACCAGGTCGAGCAGGACCTCGCACAGGCCCGCGAGACCGCCCGGAAGACCGCCCAGGCCCTCGGCAACGCCAACAAGACGCTGCAGGAGCTACGCGACGCGGCGAACAAGGCCCACCCGGCCGCCGACACCACCGACCGGGCCGCCACCACAGCGGACAAGCGCCTCGGCGACGCACTGCGGCGCCTGGGCGAGGCCGAAGGCCGCCTCGCCCAGCTCCGCTCCCCTGCCCCGGTCACCTGTCCCACCTGCCGCCAGCGCCTGCGCACCGACGGCCTGGCTGAGAACGTCTGCCCGATGTGCAAGGAGGACGACCCGGGCCGGCGCGGCCGGAGCCCGGCGCAGGACGAGCGCCTTCGCTCCGCGGCCAAGGCCGTTGAGGACGCCAGGAAGCTCTGCGACCTGCTTCGCAAGCAAGCGGCCCAGGCCCGGGAGAAAGCCACCGCAGCAAACCGGGCAGTGCGGCAGGCGTACCAGACCGCCGATGCGTTCGCCAAGGCGACCGTCGAACCGCTGCGGCTGGCGGCGGTCGAGGCAGAGAACAAGGTCCGCGAGCTGGCTGTCCTGGCCGAGCAGCTCGGTGAGCGCACCGACGAACTCGTCAACGCGATCACGACGCAGCAGAACGCGGTGAAGCGACTTGAGGTAGCTGTCCGGGAAGCGGCCCAGGCACTGGCGGACGTGCAATCGCAGGCGCAGGCGCGGTTGGCCGACCTGCTCAAGAAGTGGTCGGTCCTGTTCGCCCGGCGGATGGCCGCAGCCGGCGCCCGGTGGCGGCACGCCCACATCGCGGAGGATGGGTTCACCCCCGTCGTCAACGGCGAGTCCTTCGACCAGGTGTCGGTGGCCGGCTCCACCCTGGCACTGGTGGAGCTGAACGCGCTGGTGAGTCTGCGGGAGCTGGGCCAGCAGGTCGCGACCAGCAGCGTCCCGGGCCTGCTGGTCGTCGACGCGGCGCTCGCCGGACTGAGCGACACGCCCGCCGACGCCAGGGTGCGGACCTACCTGCTGCACCTGTTCGCGCAGACCGCCGCCGGCGACGGTCCGCTGTCCCAGATCGTGACGGCCTCGCAGGAGGCCATCGGCGGCCACCCGGGTGCGCGCACCATCGCTCTGAGCAAGAGCGAGCCCTACATCCCCGGCCTGGTCCTGGCCGACACCGCCTGATCGCTCATCACGCCCCCTTCCCGGTCGGCCGGTGATGTCCTACCAGAGCATGGAAGGCGCCCTCCCACGGCGCCCAGAGCCGCATCCCGGGATCGCCTCGCCGTGGCTCGACCAAGGGGCAGGACAGGATGGCGGCGATCCGGTTCAGCGGAATCCGCAAGGTGCTGCCGCGGGGCGGCGTGAACTCGATGATCCCTGCCTCGGGGGTACGGGACAGCCGTCCTTCCACGATGACCAACGGCCCGTCGGCCCCGGGCCCCGACTGCACCACCAGGCGGTCGACGCGGATGGAGCCGCCGAAGCCGGCCGCCAGCAGCTCATCGAATCGCTCCGTCCCGGGGATCCAGGCGAGGCCGCCGATCAGGTCGGGCCATGCGCAGACCGACAACCGCTTCACCGGGTCGGTTGGGCTGTCACCGGGGAACGGCCGCGCTGCTGCGCCCAGTTCGCCGCGCGCCCGCGCCACCACCTGCGACACCTGCGGTTGCGGCGCAAGGTCATCAGGGAGCAGCGGGAAGGCCGTCCTCAGGAGAGTTGCAGCCATGGCCCCCGCCGTCCCGGGATCGTGCTCCGGGCCGAGAACCGGCCCCAGGACCACGCGCTCGCACCCGAGCCGGAGCCCGCGATGGGACAAGGCGCCAGCGGTGACGCGCTGGGCGATCACCGCAGCCGCGGCGGGGACGGCCAGTACCGCTGTGTTGCGCATCCACATGTCCTCGGCGTCCCGCGCGTTCGGTGGCAGCCACGGGGTCGGCACTGTCGGACCGACCTGCTCCCAAGCCGACAGGAACGCCAGAGACGAGTCGGAGGCCTCTGTCAACGGCCAGCCGTGCACGAGCACCAACTGCGTCGGCTTCTCACATGCCGACATCGCCTCGGCCAGCGCCTGGTCGAGAAGAGCGCACCACCGGGTCGCTGCCGCGGTGGCGTGGTAGTCGGCCTCGGCCCTGGCCCAGCTCGCCGGGCCGTCGTGGCCATCGGCGGCGGTCACCGCGGGTGCCGGCAGGCGGTCCACCTCGCAGACCGGGTAGGTGCTCCAGGTACGAACCACCGTCTCCAGCACGGCGGCGAGTGCCGCCGGCGGATCCGACCCGATCGTTCTCACCTTCGCCCATGTCGACGAGGTGATCCTCCACAGCGGCGCCGGCCCGCCCCGGAGGCCGTGGAGACGGTCCAACTCCGTGCCTCGGCGCGCGGCACCCGATGACGCGACCTGATGGACAGCACTCGTCACGGCGGCCGCGAGAAGCGGAGGCGGCTGCATCTCTCGGAACCGCTGCGCCGCGGCCCTCCACCTCTCCAGCATCCGCTCCCATACCGACAGGACCTGGCGGCCCTGCTCGGCCAGCTCCCCGCCGAGCAGGGCCGCTAGGAGCAGGCGGACCTCGGCGTCCCGAGCGAGAGGGGAGTGGCTGAGGGCCGCCGCGTACCGGGACCACGACTCGCTCTCGCCCGCCGCCTTCTCGAACGACACCGTCGTGGCCTCGGCTTCGACCGCCATGGCGCACACCTGCCACAGGGCACCCGTGGGCGCGTCGACCTCCACGCGGCACCCCGAGCACAAGTGCGGTAGCGCGTCTAGGAGCAGCACTTCCTCGGGCCGGGCCGCAGCGGGGACGGAGGAGCAGTTCCTGTCCGACATGCCGCGCGGGGTGTGCCACTTCTGTCGGGGGTTGCCGCGAGCCAGTACCGCGCTTGCCTGCAGCACGGCCGGGACGTCCAGCCCCAGGCGCAGCACCGCTTCCCGGTCCAGAATCTCCACCCGCATGACCTCCCGCCACTGTGGGACCCCGAAACAGCTTCGCCGGTCCGTTGCGCTCAACGATCCCGAGGCGGCCCAGGGCACGCCGGCCTGCATCGGTCCCCGGATGTACGGCGCCCACACGTCACCGCCACGGGCGTCCGGTCAGACGTGACGCCGCGTCTGCTCCGGCACCGTACGGTCTGCTGCAACGATTCCCATCCGGCCTGGCGGCCACTATCACCAACCCGCGGCAGCCACAACGTGCAGGCAGGCGTCATGGGCAGCAAGAGGCGGACCGGGCAGCGGTGCAGTGGCAACCCCGCCCTGCGCACTTCCGGACAACACGACGAAACCCCCGGCCCGGCCGCGTTGCCGCGTCAGGCCGTCGACCCGCCCTGATGGACGCCGGGAGCGCTGAGTGCGCTCTCCGCTGCTTCGACTGCGCTCCTGGTCGACCAGCCGGCCCTGGTCACCCGGAGCAGCTCTGCGGCTTCACGGGAGCAGGGCCGGCAGACCCGCAGGTCCTCGATCGTGGCCTGCACCTCGTCGTTGCGGACGAGGTCCAGGATCTGGCCCTGGAAGAAGTCGTCGCGGCCCCGGCGGTTCTCCAACACGCATGCGTCGAGGAACGCGGCACCCGCCGCGGCGGCCTTGTAGACCACGTTGCGCAGACGGAACGTGGCATCGTCGAGGTTCTTGGGTACAACCCAGACGCACAACTCCCCGCCGAGTTCGTGGAGGACGTGCCAGTGCGGCTGTACGGACCGGTGGCAGCATTTCGGGTCGACGACGTACCCCCAGGGCTTGCCTCGGAGCGTGCAGTCGTCGTCCAGCAGGCTCCGGTGCTGCAACTGGCTGTAGATCGTCTTGGGCATCCGCTTGCCGTTGACGGACAGGACCTGGATGGTGACGGCGGCTTCTTCGATGGCGAGCTCCATACCAGGAGAACGCCGGCCAGGCGGCCGGCGCAGCGGCAACGGCCGCCGATTCCCGCGTTTGGCCCATCCGGCCGCGGCGCAGTCGGCTGCCCACTGATCGCGCTCGCCCCCACTGCGGCCGACGCCTTGTCAGAGCCTGTGCCGCGCAGGCTCTGCGGCCCCGTACGATCCGCTGCAACGAAGTCCCGTCCGTACGGCGGCCGCCATCACGACACGGTCGCCACGACGCGCAGGAAGGCATATGGGCGGCAAGAGGAAGACCGGGCAGCGGCGCAGCGGTAACCCCTTCGTGCGCGACGGGGCTGGGGTCACGGTGCCGCGCCAGGCTGTCGAGCCGGGCATTGCCCTGCTGGGCGACGGAAGAGTCGACGTCAATCTGAGCACTGGCGCGTCCCTCCCGGGCGTGAAGTTCGACTTCGAGAACGGGTTCTCCCGGGAACGGGAACGCGAGGTGCGCGACGGGTGGGGCTACAGCATCGAACTTCCGGCCGTCCTCGACCTCCTCGACCTGCTCCAGGACGGCCGGGCCGACCCCTCCCAGGCCCGGGAACTGCTCCTGCGCGCCGCCCGCGAACTGTACATCCCCTTCGAGGCCTACCTGCTCGAAGACCAGGACGACCTGAAGGCCCGCTGCCAGCAAGACCCGCACAACTGCCCCCTCTGCCAAGAGCACCGCCGCGTGTTCGAGCGTGAGCTCGACACCGCGGACAGTCTGTGGGCCCGGTACTCCAAGCCGGAGAAGCACCCGTTCATCGCCGGCAGCAGAGGCCTGCACGAGGTCGGCTGCTCGGTCGTCCGGCGGGAGATGCCACAGGCCTACGCGCGCCCCGCCGGCGACACCTACATCGACCAGCTCCGCCGGTACGCGCACTCGGGTGACCTCCGCAACGGCTACTCCCCCCTGGATCACTCCCGTGACTACCCCAGCTGGAGAGCGATGACCGCCAGCGAGGCCCGTGTCTGGACGGCCGAGCGCACCGGTCCCAAGGGCGGACGTGCCTACAAGACCTGCAGCCGCTGCGCCCCGACACCCTGAGCCCACGCCGGGGTATCCGCCCGGGACACCCACCAGCCCTGCTGCGCAACGCGCCAGGGCTCCAGCACGTGACGAGAGAGCACGAGGAACGGACCATGGAGCAGCCCCCGGCGACGGTGGACGGCATCGTCGAGCGGATCCTGTACGTCGGCAGCAACGGCTTCACCGCCCTGCGGCTGGGCCTGGAGGGCGGGCAGAGCCTCACCGCCAAGGGCGAGGTCCTCGTTGGCGTCCAGCCCGGCGAGACGCTCCAGCTCACCGGGACGCACGCCCAGCACCCCTCCTACGGGGCGGAGTTCCACGCGGTGGAGTGCCGCTACGTCGAGCCGGCCACGATTCACGCGATCCGCAAGTACCTCGCCTCGGGCCTGGTGAGGGGCATCGGCCCGAAGCTGGCCGACGCCATTGTCGACCACTTCAAGCTGGACACCCTGCAGGTCATCGACACCACTCCCGAGCGGCTGCGGGAGGTGCACCTGATCGGGGACGCCCGCTACGCCGGAATCGTCGAGGCGTGGCAGGTCCACCAGGAGATCCGGCAGCTGATGGTGCTCCTGCAGAGCGCCGGGATCTCCCCCAGCCACGCGCCGCGGATCGCCCACCACTTCCGGGTGGAGCGGCAGGAGGCCCACGACGTCGCCGACGTGCTGGAGATCGTCCAGGAAGCCCCGTACCGGCTCACCGAGGTCTACCGGATCGGCTTCGCCACCGCCGACAAGCTCGCCCTCGCGCTCGGCTGGCCGGAGCGCAGCCCCGAGCGGCTGCAGGCCGCCCTGGTCCACACCCTGGAGGACTCCGCCGTCCGCGACGGCCAGACCTTCCTCTACGACACCGAGCTGTTCCGCCAGACCGTGGAGAACCTGCGCGACGAGGCCCTGGGCGATCTCCTGCCCGTCCAGCTCGACGTCCTCGCCGCCGAGCGCCGGGTCGTCCTCCAGGACCTGCCCCACCGCGGCCGGATGCGTCCGGCGGTGTTCACCCCGCGCCTGCACGCGGCGGAGACCTCGGTGGCCTCGCGCATCGCCCGGCTGCGCGCCACCACGACGCGCCTGGGCGCGCTGCGTCCGTGGCGCAAGGGGCCGCTGCCGTTGCTGGACAGTGCCAGCCGGCTCACCGAGGACCAGGAGGCGGCCGTGCTGATGGCCGTCACTGAGCCCGTGTCCGTGCTGACCGGCGGCCCCGGCTGCGGGAAGTCCTTCACCGTGAAGGCGATCCTCGACCTCGTCGAAGCGGTTGGCGGCCGCGTCGGCCTGGCCGCGCCCACCGGCCGCGCCGCCAAGCGGCTGCAGGAGATCACGGGCCGCCCGGCCGGCACCGTGCACCGGATGATCGGCAAGCCGCGGGAGGAGGACACCGGTCCGCTGAGCCTCTTCGACGCCTACGACCCGCTGGAGGCGGACCTGATCGTCGTCGATGAGGCGTCCATGCTGGAGGTGGCCCTGCTCGACCGGCTTCTCGCCAAACTCGCCCCCGGAGTCCACCTTCTGCTGGTCGGTGACGTCCACCAGCTGCCGAGCGTCGGTGCCGGACAGGTCCTCGCGGACCTCCTGTCGGTGCCGGAGGTCCCGCGGACCCAGCTCAGCACGATCTTCCGCCAGGACGGCGCCAGTACCATCCCCCTCAACGCCCAGCGGATCAACCTCGGCGAGGACACCCGCAGCGGCGGCGAGTTCTGGTTCCTGCCGGTGCCGGACCACCAGATCACCGACACCGTCGTCGACCTCGTCACCCAGCGGCTGCCCAGGAAGTACAAGGTGGGGTCCGGCGACATCCAGGTCCTGGCGCCCGCGACCAAGGGCCCGGCCGGGACCCGCGACCTCGCCCTGGCCATCCAGGCCGCCGTCAACCCCCACCAGGACGGCGCACCCCAGCACTTCGCCGACGGCCGGCCCTTCCGCCTGAAGGACCGGGTCATCGCCATCCGTAACGACCCGCGCAAGGGCGTCCTCAACGGCACCACCGGCACCGTCACCGCGATCGACGACAAGGAACGCCAGATCCACGTCACCACGGACGACCAGGTGGCCGCCGTCTACGGGTACGAGGAACTCGACGAACTCCTGCACGCCTACGCGATCACCGTCCACCGCTCCCAGGGTAGCGAGTACCCGATCGTCGTAGTGCCGCTCACCATGGGCTCCTCCTACCTCCTCCTGCGTCGCAACCTGCTCTACACCGCCGTCACCCGTGCCCGCCGGATCGTCGTCGTCATCGGTGACCCCGATGCCCTCGCCACGGCGATCAAGCGGCCGGCCGACCCCCGGAACTCCTCGCTGGCCCCGAGGCTTCACGAGGCCTTGACCGGCGACGTGATCCTGCCCCGCCCCACCCGCGACCCTGACGGGCAGACCACCCTGTGCTGACCCGCGGGCGCCCAGTCTGGCCCCTGCCCGACACCGTCCGATCGACCCTCACGACCCCTCGTCCGGGGTGTCGGTGGTGTCGCGGCCTTGTGCCCTGTTTCGGCGGGGTGTTGCGGGCACACTGGCCACCGTGAACTCCACCTGCCAGTGCGGCTCGACCACGACCTACGGCCCCGGGGTCCTCGCCGCCCACTACCTCTACGAACGCCGGATCCGCGCCGAACGGTCCGCTGGCGGCCGACGGTTTCGTGTCCGCCGCAGCGACTTCCGGCCCGCGGACACCCTGAGCTACCTGGGCGGCCGGCTTGACGGCGGTAGCGCCCTTCGCCTTGACGTCACGGCCACCGCCCGGGAACTGGGGCGGACCCCCGAGCACCTTCTCGGCGAACTGCAATGGCTCGCCGAGGACCGCCGGTTCCTCCACACCGAGGGTTTCGTGAACGGCGTGACGAAGACCTGGGTCAATCCCGCCGTCGCCTGCGACGGCGGCACCGACCCCAGGCCGATCGCCGCCCGGTACCGGTTTCCCTACCCTGTCCTCGCCAAAGGCGGACTCTCCGCTCCCGAACCCGTTCGCTTCCTGGAGTACTCCGACCGTCTCTGGGACCAGGTCTACCTCGCCAACCGGCGCCAGTTCGACAACCGGCGATTCCCCGACCGGGACTGCCAGGCCTGCTTCCCCACCACACTTCACCCGGTCTGAGTGGAAGAGGGCGCCCGGTCCGCCGACGATCGCCCGAACGGCTCGCGTGACGGTGACCGACTGTGCCATCGCCGTCGTCCGGGCCCAGGACCCGACCTCCCACGTCGAGGCCGCGCGCTCGCGCACCGTTCAGGCCTGACTCACCGAGCCCGGCACGGCAGCGTGGGGTGGGCCGCCACCAGCCGGTGACGGTCCACCCCGCGCTGCTCCACCGCTGTGGAACAAGGTCTACCTCGCAAACCGGGACAACTTCGCCAACGCGCTGCTCCCCACGCCCGATGCCGGGCCTGCTTCCTGATCCAAATCCACGCGGTCTGACCGCCGGCACCCCGCGCGCTCCGCCGTCCGCTCTGTATCGGACCATGAGTTGCCGTCCGCTAGCCCGCCGCAGGGACACCGACGCCGGGTCCGCCGATTCCTCGCCGCCCCAAGCCCCGGGTGGCGTTGTGCCGTCGCCACCGACAGACAAGCGCGTGGGCTGCATGGCATGTGCAAAGATTGCTGCGGAGATAGAAAAACTGACCCCCGGGGGGTAGTGTTTGCTGTGCCGGGAGAGATTCGGCTCCCCCGGCACAGCACTGGCCGAGTGCCGGCGTCCTACCGCCGGCACGGGCCAAGCCAGGAGGCTACGCCATGACGACGCGCATCGCGGTCCGGGTCCGCCCGGTCACCGGGGACACCGAGCTCCACCACCGCTACAAGAACGAGAAGGAGCCCCAGCAGCCCTACGTCGAGCTCGGACTCCAGGACGGGATCCTCCTCGCCTCCTACGACGCGCAGGTCGGCTCCGCCACCCCGGGATCGGTCCGATACGGCCTCGACCTGCGCTGGGACATCCCCGCGCTGACCGCCGGGCCGGCCAACGAGCTGCTGGAGCGGATCCGTCCGGCCGCCCAGCGGCTGCTGGACGGCTCCGAGGTCCGCTTCGAGGTCTGGAACCACATCGGACACCTCGTCACCGACGACGCCCGCGCCGCCTACGACGAGATCGAGGCCCTGTGCCGCGCCGCCCGGGACAGCACGGCCGGTGTCCTGGAGGTGTGGACCACCGACAGCATCGGCACGCTCTGGACCGCGGACGAGGCCGGCGTCACCGCCGGCACCACCGACGCCCAGCTCCTGGAGATCGAGGCCCGCCTCACCCGCGAGTTCCGCGAGAGCATGGACACCGGCCCCCTGGTGATCGACGGCCTGAACGCCCACCTGCGAGACCTGCGCGACACCCTCGCCCGGACCCCGGACGAGGGCTGACGGCGCGCCGGGCCGAGCCGGCCCGCGCGCCACCCCGAGAATCGGAGACCGCTTTGAGCACCACCGCCGAACCCGACTGGCTCGCCGTCGTCCGCGAAGTCGACGACGGACACGAGTACCTGCGGAAGAAAGCGGAGGAGAGCTCCGACCGGCGCGCGTCCGCCGTCGCCGGCGCCGCCGCAGCACTCGGCCGCGGCGGCCGAGACGCGGTCGCCGAGCAGCTCGGCGGCGCCTCCGTCCGCACCGTGGACAAGGCCATCGCCCGCGCCAAGCAGGGCCGCCCCTACAGCAGCCTGCCCGTCGACCTGGCCGAACGGCTCCTCGCCCTGGAGCTCGCGGACCTCGAACCCCTGCCCGCCGACTGGTGGACGGCCATCGCTCACCTCGCCGGCGGCACCGCCGCCGACAGCACCTGGCTCGACGACCCCGCCGAGCGCCTGGCGACCCTCCTGGAGGACGCCGCCCGCACACGCGGCAGCCGGGTCGTCCTCGGCCCGATCACCGCCGCCGTCCGCACCTTCAACCGCCCCCAGGCACTCGCCGTCCTCGAAGCCATTCGGCAGAACACCATCGAATCCCTCCCCACCAGGCGCTAGCCGGCGGCGGACCCGAACTGCCGCGCCCCGCCAGGGCAGTCCGCCGACAGCACGTCCGTCCCTACACAGCAGGAGTAGCCATGGAACTGCGAATCGATCTGCAGGCCGGAGGGCCGATCGAGTTCGGGCGCCCGACCACCGGCAAGACCCTCGGCCCGGGCGCGACCGCGCAGCAGGTCACCACGGTGCTCCAGCGCGCGCTCCTGGAGATCGAGCGCCGCGAGAGCGACCCGGACACCATCGCCAAGGGCCGGTACGCCGTCATCCTGCAGGACCCGGCCGTGCTCGACCCCGAACAGAGGGACCAGGTCGACACGATCAACCGGCGCGGCACCGCGGTCGACGTCCGCGTCACGGTGATGACCGGAATCCCGGGCGCCGCCCCCGCCTGAGCCGCAAGGAGCAGGCGCGGAACCGGATCGTCCGGCGGAGGTGCCGCGGGCAGAACCTCCCGCCTGCGGCACCGCCGCCGACAGCACCTGCTCACCCGCCGGCACACCACCGGCAGCCGTCCCGCCGACCGGCCCACCCCGGGCCGCTCGCAGGAGCGCGGAGCGGGCCGCCACCGACCAGGTGGACTCCCGCTCCGCGCCGCTCAACCGCAGATCACCCTGCCCGCCGCCCAGCAGCCCCGGCCGCACCCGTGCCGCTGCCGTCGCCGCGGCCGCCGCTCATCAGCTCCCCGGCCCCCTACGCCGATCCGCGATCCCGGGACACCGCTCCCGACCACCGCCCGAAGGGAAGCACCATGATCACCAGCCTGGACCGACTCGACATCGAGGGCTTCACCGGAAGCCAGGAGACGGCCATGGCCGAATACGACGCAGCCGCCCGGCGCTGGCGGGAGGCCCACCCGGACGCCGACCCGAGCGGCGAGGAGTCCACCACCGAGGGCCAGCGGCTGCTGGCCCTGATGGACACCGTCATCCGCTACGCCGACGTCCGCGACCGCCTGGCCAACGAGCAGGTCGCCCGCGGTGAGCGCGACCGCCTGCTGGGCGAGGTCGAGCGGCACTGGGAGGCGCTGAGCACCGAGTCCTCCTGGTTCGCCGCCCACCACGCCTACGTCCTCGCCGTCGACGAGGCCCACATCGCCATCGACATGTGGCGAGAGCGCGCCGAGACGGCCCTGCGGGGCTCGTTCCTCTGCTTCTCCGACCAGGACCAGGCGGCCTACCGGCAGATCCAGGAGGCCGGACACCCCGAGCTGGAACCGGAGCAGGACGACCTCGACCGGACCCCGGCCCAGACCGCCGAACGGCTGCGCGTCAATCTCGACCAGGCGCACGAGTACCGCGCCGGGCGGGCCGCCGAGACCCTCCGGCTCCAGGAGTCCGGGAACACGCGGCTGCGCGACCAGGCCGAGACCGCCGCCGTCCGCCTGTGGCTCATCGAGGAGTGCCTGCGCCGACTCGACGCCGCCCAGGACCCGTCCGGCATCGTCGGCGACCTCGCCCCCTACCTCGACGGCCCTCTGCACCCCGACCACATCGCCGCCTACCGCGCCGCCCAGCAGGCCACCAGCACGGCCGCGCCGGCGGCCTGAGGAGCACCGCCGACCTCCCGCATCGAGGCCGCGCGCTCGCGCACCATCACGCCCTGACCTCCCGGACCCACCGGCACCGCCGGACACAGTAGAACGGGGCGGGCCGCCACCAGCCGATGACGGCCCGCCCCCGCGCTGCTCCACCGAACCCACCGCAAGGAGAACGCCCATGACGGACGTGCAGGCGAACCACGTCCGGAACCCGTCCGCGCCCCAGGGCAGCCGAGGCCCCGGCGGCGGGCAGCCGGCCGTCAACGGCAGGCCCGCGGTGCGCCCGCAGGGCCTGCACCCCGGAGTCTGGGTCACCCAGGCATACCCGCCGGTCCTGGCGGCCGCCCTCCAGCGGCGCGGGGGCATCCCCGTCGCTGTGCGCGAAGCCGTCCTCGACCAGCTGGGGCACCGCTCCCCCGCCGCACTGCGGGAGCGGATCGAGCGGCGCTGGTGGGCCAGATGGAGCCACCTGCCCGCCGGCGAGATCGCCGAGCGGGCCGACGACATCGCCTACGCCCTGGTCGCAGAGCCGGACTGCCCGGAGCCCCGCTGCGAGGACGGCTGGCTGCTCGACGCCGACCGCGGCTGCCCCTGCTGCCGACGGCGCACGGTCGAGACCGCCGCCGTGGCACCCGCCGGGCCGCCCGCCGCCCGCACGATCGTCGCCGCGGCGACCGCCGCGATCCGGCAGACCATCCTCACCAGCCGCACCGCCGCGCACCACCGGCAGTCCCGGCACGACCAGCGCGCTCAGCAGCACGACCCGCGACCGCCTGGAGGCAACGCATGACCACCGACAACAGCCGTCCGGCCGCCCGACGCACCGGCCGCCGGGCCCTGCCCAATGGAAGTCCCGCAGCCCGGACCGGGGCCGGAGCAGGACACGGCGACACCGGGGACTGCCCGCAGTGCCGCCGGCCGAGTACCGGCGGCCTCTGCCCGCCGTGCTCCGGCCACCAGGCGGCGCGGGCGGCGCTGGCCGAGGCCGTCGAGTACCACCTGGCGGTCGCCGTCCTGGTCGGCTGGCAGGACGTCCTGACCGTCGTCGGCTACGTGCACGACCAGTTCAGCCGGATGCTGGTCGCGGGCCGGGATCGCCCGCGACGGTACGCCCCGGTGCTCTCGCGCGAGGAGTCGGCGGCTAGGGCACTGCGCGACCTCGCCGAGATCCAGGCCCGCAGGCACTTCGTCGAGCACACCGGCGTCGCCCCGCACAGTCCGGTCGACCCCGACCGGGAGTTCCGGATCAGCGGGCGCCGCCTGGTGGCCGCGCTCGTGGCCGAGCAGCGGGCCCGCCGGGGCGCGGCCGAGGCGCTGCTCCAGCAGCGGCTGGCCTACGTGCGCAGCCTGCGGATCGCGCTCGCCGAGCACGGCGCCGATGCGATCACCTCGCCGGTGTAGCGACGTCGGTCCACGGTGCGCGCGCCGGGCGGCACCCGCTACCGGGTGTCGGCCATCAGCCGGTCGCCGGCGGGAGGGAGCGCCCGCCCGTGCCGGACCGACGTCACGCCCATGCCCGCCGCCCCCCGAGTACCAACCCCGGACGACCGCGCGGGTCCGAAACCAGATCCGCACCACCCGCTCCACCACCCGCCATGTCCGGCGGGCCGATTCCGCTGGAGAACACCGTGCCTGAAACCTACGCCCCCACGGCCGACTTGGACCCGGCCGAAGGGCCCGACGGCCTCGTGGACGCCTCCGGGCACCCGATGCCGACCGAGTACCGCATCCCCTGCCCCGGCCACCCGCTCGGCGACCACGCCTCCCTGATCCTGCGACGCCGCCACACCGACCACCGCGACGCCTGGTGCCTCGTTAACCCGGCCTGGCCCGACGGCGGCGAGCACGTCTGGACCGGCAGCCGCTGGCAGTACCTCGGCGATGTCGAGGCCCGGCAGGCCTTCCGCTTCACCGAGGCCCAGGCCCTGGAACTCGCGCCCGCTCTGGCCCGCGAGGAGTCCGCACGGATGCTGCAGCTGGTCGCCGACCGGCGCCGCGACCCGGTGCCCGGCCCGCAGACCCCGGCTCGGTGAGCCGGCCCCGGCGCCGTCCCGGAGCGCGTCCCGGCGTCGCCGGCCGCCGGGCGGGTCGGGGGCCGGCTCAGCCGGTGCTGCCGGACTCGGCGCCTCGACCGTCCTGGGCCCGGGGCCGGCGGGGGCGAGCGAACGGGATCGCGGACCAGCCCTGCTCCAGGACGGCGTTGTGCTCCAGGAACTCGTACTGGGGGAACAGCTGGCTCAGGTACACGGCATCGGTGTCGTAGGCCGCGGGGAGGAGATCGGCCAGGCTGGTCCCGGTGATGGTGACCGCGGCCTCCAGTTCGGCGATGGAGGTGACCATCACCGGGATGTCGGTGCCCGGCAGGTCCACGCGGTGTGCGGGGGTGTTGATCTGGTGGAACGGCTCCATGGTCACCACCATCCCGAGCATCCGGCGGTCGGTGGGGATGCCGGCGAGCTCCGGGTGCTTGCCGGAGCGCAGGAGGCGGACCGACCTGTTGATCTGGTCGAACGACTTCGTGAACTGCTTGGCGAGGAGGGTGGTGAAGTCCGGCCCGCCGAGCCGCAGCGGCTCGCTTGGGCGGAACGACTTCACCTCCACCAGCAGGACTAGGCGGGGGAAGACGACGAAGAAGTCGATCGTCTTCGTGCTTTCCTTCTTGGAGAGCTTGACCAGGATCTCGGGCTGGACCTCGGCGTCGGGCAGCAGGTCGAGCTGGCGGCCGACGTAGCGCTCGAAGAGGTTGCCGACGTCGCGGACGAACGCCTTGCCCCACTTCGAGTTGTTGTCGCCCCCGGTGTAGTAGAGGCCGAGCGGGGTGGCCTTGCCCAGCACGGCGGCCGGCACCGGGATGAGGTAGCCGCCCGGGACGCCGCCGACCAGCGGGCGGGAGCGGAGCGGGTTGTGGGTGTAGCGGCGCAGGAGCGGGTCGTGGTCGGCCGGGAAGGCCGCGCGGAGCTTGGTCTTGGTGGTGACGAAGTGCCGGTTCAGCACCTTCTTGATCTGGGCGGGTGAGCGGAGCCCGTCGAACTGGTCGTAGTCCTCGGCGGGGTACCAGTCCAGGGCGAACCGGCCGCGGCGGTGCGGGTTCGGGTGGTTGGTGGTGCAGGCCGAGACGAGGTGGGCGATGCCGAGGTAGTCGGGCAGCGAGCAGCCGAGCAGGTCGTGGTCCCAGCCCGGGAGGATGACCTCCAGCGGGTTGTCCGCGTCGTCCGGGTAGGGGGTCTGGTCCAGCACGGCGATGGACCGGCTCAGCTGCGCGTACTCGTCCTCCTGCCACGGGCCCTGGTGGTGGGCGGTCCGCTGCAGGTACCCGGTCCAGCGCTCCATGCCTTCCGGGGCCCGGGTGACCGGGTCGTCCAGGGCCAGGTACAGGTCGAGGATCTGCCGCAGGTCGGCGCTGGTTGCGGGGGGCCGTCCGTCCCGGCCGCGGGCCAGCGAGACCCAGGCCGCGTCGAGCAGAGCTCCGGGCGTGTACAGGCCAAGGCCCTTGGAGCCCAGGTTACGGACGGGCGGAAGGCCGGCGCTGGTGACCGCGATCAACTGCGTCAGCGAGTTCGGGTCGTGGCGCAGGATCCGCTCGAAGTACTGGGACTCCGGAACGGGGTAAGGGGAGAGGGTTCGCCGCATGGCTGACGATTCTGCACCCCGCAGCACTAGTCGCGCACCGGGTTTCGGCTCGTGGGCACGCCCGCCCAATCCGTGATCGTGAACGCCATCGGACATGCACGCGCGCTCCCCACCCCCGCGCGGACCATGCCACCGCCCCCACCGCACGAGTCTGAATCCTCGATCCCGACCTGGACCTTGCCTGTCATCGCCGCCTCCGGGGGCGTGGGCCGCCGCACCGCGGCTGCTTCCGCCCCCGGTGCACCGCCGGCCGGCCGCCCCGTGCCGGACAGGCGTTCCGCCGCCACCCGCAGGATCGGCGGCCTGCGCCGACGCTCGGGGGTGCGCACCCAACCCGGATGCCGACGGCGCCGTTGCCCGGCGGTCACGGCTGACCAGGCAACGGCGCGTGGTGGTGTGGCGAGCGGCGTTCCGCCTACCGGCCGGGTCCCTGCCCGGGCTGTCCGAACGGCCGGGCGGCGGGCACCGGGCGTCCGAGGCCGCCGCCGCGGTGAACAGTCCCCGAACGCCGGCGGTTTGCCGGATCCCGGTGCAGCCCCCGCAGCCGGGCGCCAGGCGGTGTTCCGCTCCTGTAGAGGTCGGCGTCGTGGCTGACGGGCCGGCCGCCCTTGGAGCCCTTCCTCTTCCGGTTGGCGGCCTGGTCCTCCTTCTCCGGGAAGCCCGTGACCGCCACCCCTACCGGGCCCGGCTGTCCGCCGAGGCTGCCGTCCTGGTGCGCTCCGTCCTGACCGACGACCAGGTCAAGCAGCTTCAGGACGGGCTGGAGCGGGCCATGACCGATCCGTGGTTCTGGCCGGCCAGCGACGGCGACGACCTCGACGACAGCATCAGGCAGATTGTGCTGCCCGACCTGATCGCCCGGACGTGATCCTGCCCGACCTGATCGCCCGGACGTGATCCTGCCCGACCCGCCCGTTTGGTGTGTGGGCGCGGTCCGGCCTTGGGACGGTGCTCGCGGTCTGGTGCCGACCGCAGGGGCGGCCCTGCCCCGTGACGGGAAGCCGACCGTGGGTGAGCATGCCAGAGCGTGAGGCAGGTGGGGGCGGGTTCGACCATCAGGTTCGGCTCAGGAAATGCGCCGCAACACATCGACCCCCGGGACGGCAGCCTGAGCTGCCTTCCCAACGGGGAGAACCCGCATGGCCACCGCCTCGCTGGAGATGCATTGGCCTCCAAATGCTGTCGCTAGTAGTGGATTTGACGTGCAGGCGTTCGAAGTGCTCGCGGCCCACCCTCAGCCGGCGGCCGCGATCTCTGAGAAGACTGACGCTCGGCGGTAGACGAGACTCTCTTGGTGGCCGGGCCGCCGCCAAGGCTGACTGCCCGGCCACCTGCCGTGGGATCTACCAGCTGTGGCGCAGGACCGCCCGGTCTTCGTCGAGCCGGGTGCGAAGTGCTTCGTCGCCGGCCGGCAGCGGGCGGCCCAGGCGCTCGCAGACCGCGCGGTGGAGCGCCAGGTCCTCCTGGCTGCCGCCGGCGGCTAGCAGGACCGACCACAGAGGCCGGTCGGCCGCGGTCCCGCTCTCGGCGAGGATGAGGACCTCGACCTTCGCCGGGTGGCCGAGCTGTCGCAGACGCTTGGTGCCGGTCCGGTCGGCGATGGAGTCCCAGGTACGGGTCTCCCCCTCCCGGGCGGCCTTCTTCAACGCCCCGAGAAGGGGCTTAGCCAGCTCGGCGTACTCGGCGACAGACCACTGTTCCTCGCGCTGCCGGGGCACGGGCGGGGCGACGCTCTTCTCCCTCCGTTGGGCGCCCTTCCGCCTCCGCTGGACGTCCTCCAGCGCGGCCCGGGCCTGCTTCTGCCGCTCACGGAGCGCGGCCCGTTGCTGCTGGAGCGCTGCCTGCTGCTCCCTGTCGGCCAGGATCCGCTGCTGCCGCTCGGCCACGAGGCGCTGCTCGGCCTCGGCACGGTACCGTTCACTCAGTTCGGCTACCAGCGCCCGGTCCTCGTCCGAGGCACCCGGATCCGACGTCAGCCGCTGGGCCTCCTCAAGGAGCTGCCCGGACAGCGTGCCGGGCACGTGCCCACGCAACCGGATCATCACCTCGATGCAGAGATTGGTCTGCTCGGTGAGCCGCCGCTGACCGTTGGCCAGTGCCTCGCTCAGGTGCCGACGGTCTTCCACGCTCTGGTCCTGGGCGATCAGCGCCTCGACCGTGGCCATGGTCTCCCGAAGCTGCGCCGGGCCAGCCCACTTGAGTTCCCGGATGGCCGCCTGGGCGGCCTCGTGGGTGCGGGAGGTCGATGCTGCTGCGGTGTCGGAGCGGGTCACCGCGACGACCGACCGCCCCTTGCCGGTGTGCTCCGACGGTCCGGGAACGTGGGTGGCGGTCTGCTCGGTCAGGGACGTTTCGGCGCGGTCGGCCTGGGCGAAGCCCTGCGACGTGAGCACGAGGGTGCGCAAGTCGGACCAATCGGTTTGGCCCGGCATCTGGGTGCCGATGATCAGCGGCCGTCGGCCGTCCCGCTCGCTCTCGTAGCGGATGCGGTGGACGTAGCCACGTGCGGCAAGGCGGTCCGGGGGGATCAGGACGCCGGTGCCGAGTAGGAACTCGGTGACCTGGGCGTCGTCCCAGTTCACCGGCTGGGTCCTGTCGAGGTGGACCAGCAGGCGGCGGCCGTCGGCGAGGTCGGAGACGATCGCGGAGCCTCGGGGCTCGGGAAAGTCGAAGGTGACGGCGATGTTCTGCGACTTGAGCCAGGCCGCGAGTTCGGCCTTCATAAAGAGGTGGTCCGCGCTGTCCTTGCCACGGGCCTGACGCCCGCACTGAAGGCCGTGCTCGTCTCCGGCTGAGGGGTAGTGCGCGAAGTGGCAGATCTTGTCGGCGCAGCGGCGGGTCATCAGCTGGCGGCCGCAGCCGCCCGGGAGGTTCACCCCGCACCACCAGGTAGCGCCCGTGTTCTCCTTGCGGAAGGCGTCTAGCTCCTGCGGGTCCTCCGGGCAGATCACCGGCTCGTCGGAGTCCGCAGACCCGACCACGGCGGTCTGGATGAGGCGTCTGTCCATTCTGCTCCCATTGGGCCAAAGGGGTTACGTGGACAGCATTGTGCGCCCACCGTCTGACAAGCCGCTGCACTTCGGAGACGATCGACGGGATTCGGCGCTGGCCCGGGGCTGGGGTTCTGCCAGCGTGATAAGGCGATCCAGCTGCCCAAGCGCCCCTGACGCCACAGCAGCACCGGTTTCCCGCACCGGTACAGGGTGGGGAACGCGCTGCCTTCGGCGCACGGCGACCGCCGTGCAACAGCGTCCGGCAACATCGAACCCGCTGCGAGCGATGATGTCCGCGTCGGTGATCGGGGACTGCTGGGCTTCCAGCGCCATCCGTCGGCCCCGGCCAGATCGGAGTCCAGGACGTTCGCCCGCCAGGAGCCAGGACCCGTCGGCCGAGCCGACCTCCAGCCCGAAGTGGCATCGGCGTCCCGGGCGGCGCCAGCTAGTACTCCAGTGTGACTTCGTGCTCATGACGGTCCTGCGGTCTACTCTGGCTGGCCATGGGCTACGACCTGCACATCACGCGGCGTGAGAACTGGTGGGATGAAGAAGGCGAAGTCATCAGCACCATGGAATGGGAAGCGGCGGTCGCTGCCGATCCCGACCTCGTGCTAGTCCCAACGCCAGAAGGCTGGCAAGGGGGCACTGAATGGGTCGCCGAAACCGTCCCACGCAACGAAGGGAAGTCGCGCCCCGAGCCCCTGTGGTGGAGGGTCGGGCGGATCGCGGCCAAGCACCCGAGCGATGCCCTGGTCGCGAAGATGTGCCAGCTGGCGAAGGTACTGGATGCACGGGTACAGGGCGACGATGGAGAGTACTACGACTCCTGACGCATGCGGCCACCGCGAGATGATCGCGCGTACCTTCTCCTCCGGAGAGACGGGGCGTTCGACCTGCCAGCCGAACTTGCGCGTGGCCTCGTCTGGCGTTCACCTGCCCCGGGGCTTCGGCGGGTCGAGGATCACCCCGAACCGCTCCGCCTCGTCCCCGATGCCCGCCAGGATCTCGTGGACCGTGAAGGAACCCGCTCTGCCGGCGCTCCCGCGGCCAGCGCGACGCGGTCATCACGCGCTTGACCAGCGAGTACGTCAGTCTGAGGTCGTCGGCCACCCTGTCCGGCGACCCCTTGACGGTGAACAGCTCGCCCGTCGGCTCCGGCTGCATCCGGTCCGCGTTCGCGGCAGGTTCGGCCGCCGAGCTGGGCGCGGCGCGCGACACAACGCAGCCCTTCGACCCTCCCGACGGGGCGCACGTCTGTCTCGGCCGCCCGCAGCGCGTGGTCGCCCGCACCAAGGAACGCTACGCAGCGGTGCAGGAACGCCTGGCCGACGGTAAGTCCCTGACTGCGATCGGCCGGGAACTGCGGCTGGACCATTCCACCGTCCGACGCTTCGTCCGCGCCGACGGCATTGACGAACTGCTGGTCAAGGCGGCCAACCGGCAGTCCATCCTCGACGAGTACAAGCCTCACCTGCACCAACGCTGGAGCGAGGGCTGCCACGACATCCCCCGATTCCACCGCGAAGTCCAAGAACTCGGCTTCCCGGGAGACATCCAAACTGTCCGCCGCTACCTCCGCCCCGCGCATGGCGAAGTCGTCCAGGATGAGGACGTCGGGTCGGATCAGCTCTCGCATGCGCTTGTCCCAGGTGCGGTCCGCGTGGCCGCCGACGAGTTCGGCCAGGACCCGGCTGGTCTTCGTGAAGCGGACAAGGGAGTCGCGCGGGGTGCCGACCACGACCTTCCCGCCGAGCCCGGCGGCGTGGTCGTTTACTGTCCGAGGTCACTTATTCCTGGCGTGCGCTATCCCTCAACATCCGACATGCGATCAGGGAACGCACGTAGCCTCAACTGTGGTGCCCGATGGTCAGCGAGCCACCGCATCCGCTTGTCGTCCGACTCAAGACCAGCGCGGGCGGTCCGGGTCCACTCTTCTCGGTCGAGCACCGCGAGGTAGGTCGCCCGGAGCGCTTCCTGCTGCTTTGCTGTGCATCCCGCAGTCTGGGGAGATCTCGTGGTGAGGTAGTGGGTGAGCCATGCGACGCCGTAATAGCGCTCGATGGTCGGGCTGAGTGAACCCACGTGATGAGCATGAGCTTCGAGGACCGCTGCCGAGTGGGGGTAATGGGCGAGGGTCAGTCCCATTCCCCCGCAGTCGCTCATCAGTTGGATCAGCAGACCAGTGTGGTCGACCATCTCGCTGTCGGTGCCCAGGTCGGCGAGCGCCTCATGAAGTCTGGCGACAGTGGCGACCTTGCCGGCGAAGTAGCCGTTGAGGAAGTCGCCGTCGCAGGCTCTGCGAAGCAGCCACGGTCGGGCAGTTGGGCTGTCGAGTCTGCAGAGGGCTTCGACGACGTAGACGCGTCCCCAGCCGGTCACTCGCTCGGCAAGCCAGAGCAGGGCCTCGACTCTACCTGGCCGGCTCTCAAGGGCGTGCGCCGCCAGCGGACCGAAGCGGTTGGACAGCAGCCCGATCGTCTGGATCAGGGGGATGTCTTCGGTTGTTCCCACGGAAGCGACCAAGGCGAGCCCCACGGTGACCGCGCATCGGTCGGTCCCGTATCGGACCAGCCAGCGGCCTGTTCGGCGAACGCGTTCCCGGTCCGCGCGCTCGGCCGCGGCGGCGATGTGCTCGTTGTAGTGAATAGGGACGTGGACGTCGTGGAAGGCGTCGGCCAATCCGCTGGGAAGTGCGGACGCCTGCGCGAAATGCGTGTCCAGGATGAGCGCCGCGGCCTTGCCGACAGAGCTTCGGTCTTCAGGTGCCTCGGGGCCTTGTCGCCTGTCATGCAACGCGTCGTCGGGGTACGGCTCCCCGTTGCGGGGAAGTGGCTCCCCTGGAGCCAGTTGATGCAGCCGGAGCGCGTGGTCGAACAGCGCTGTCAGTGATGCGGGCAGTCCGGTCCCGGTCGCCTCGCTCATCGGCGGACGAAGGACTCGATTCTCTTGATCATGCCCCTGAGCCTGCCATCACGGCACCCGCCACACAAGCCTCCTTCGCAGGATCCTGTTGCACCGGACGCAACTGGTTGACGTGGCCATGATGCCCATCGCGGTGAGCAGCAAGGCCAGAGCTCGGGAGGCCCGAAGTCCACGTCCGGATACGGGCCCGTTGGCGGACGGGCTGGCGCAATGGCTGGCATGCACCCGCCAGATCGTACGCACCTGCTCCTCTGATTGGACGGTCCGTCGGCCGACAACATAACTGCGGGGCCAACTCAGCAGGCGACCCGCAGCTGGGGCTTCTCCCCGGCCGGATCCGGCGGCGCGATCTGGTAGGACGGCAGCCGCAAGACGGGGAGTCTCCCCGCCTGGATCAACGTCAAGGCCTCGCGGAACGCAGCCTCCATCGCCTCGTGACTCTCGTACTTGGCGGCAAGGGGATGTAGCCGGTAGCTGTTGCCGTCGCGCTGCTCGGACGGTGGCCGCAGCACGATGTTCAGCTCACACAGCGGAGCCATCAGCGCGCTGATCCCTTGCGGGGTCTTCCCGTACTCCTGCGCCATGGCCTTCTGGTTGTCCGGCAGGTTGCCGCCATGTTCGGAACGGGCTACCAGATACGTCAGGAACTTCACCGACGCCGGCGAGACGGGCAACGCCCAGATCCGGTCCCAGAGGATGGGGGACATGACCTCAGCCACGGATGCACCTTCTTCCTCGTCTGTTCTCTACATGGTCTCGCGCTATCACCCGGTGCGCTCCTGCCGCGCGTTGTCGGCCGTTTCGTCCTGGCTGTCGAAGGGCAGCGGCATCTGCAGATCGGGGCCAATGTAGTTCGGGAAGGCCGTCGGGTCATCGCTCTTGAGCTCTGCGAGGAGCTCGTGCTGTTCGTCGCTGTTGCCCCGGAACCAGAGCTTGACGTTCAGGCGGACGGCGCCGTTGCCGTGGCGTTCCACCCAGCCGTAGTCGCAAAGAACCCTGATGGCCCGGTTCACGGTGGAGCGGGAGATGCACGGCGCTCCGGTCTCCTTCGCCCGTTCGTTCAGGCCGTCCGCGACCTCCTGCTGTGTGTATTCCGTGATGCCGGTTCCCTTGATCTGGCCACCAGCGATGTAGAGGAAGACGCACAGCTCGGACTTGGTGATCCGCTTGGCGATCGCGAGCTGGGCGAGCAACTGGGTGAACCAGTTGCTCGCCAGGCTGTATCCGGAGTCCCCGGCCATGTCATGGACGCCGCGCCGATTCTCGTACTCGACGGTCACTGACTTGACCTTTGGAGCTGAACTCTGGTTACTGGCTGGCTTGCTGGACTCGCCGAGCTGCAGCCCCAGGAGGGCGACCAGGTCGTTCTTGAAGACGTCGTCCATCGTGGCCGGCACGGCTCGGGGCGCGGCTCGGCGGTGCCGGGTCGCCGGGTGGTCGGTCACAGGGGGCTCCTCATCTGCTCAGGCGCGACACAGCCTAGTTGAAAGTCAACCAGCATTTGACTTTCGTTTGGTTCGTGGCGCGTCGCACCCCTCCCACGAAGAGCTGTGTGCGGCCCTGCGCCGAGAATCAACTGTGACTGGTGTTCCTGTGCACCCCCGCCCTGGAAGACAACTGTTGCTGGAGTTTGTGTGCTGGGGTCGACACGTTCCTGGCGTGCCACAGCATCCCTGGACGGGTGGCAGCGAGGCCCTGACCTGCAGAGATGGAAACGCAACTGGATCTGTAGTTTTTCGGTCGAGTGTGCTGGTACGGTTCACAAAACAGGTTCCCGGATGTGCTCCCAGGAGCACATCGGGTCCAGTATTTCCGCAGGTCAGAGGCTATTTCAGGCGGCGCCTCTCTTCTAAAAGAGGACTGCCGTCCTACTTCCGCATCTCGCATCGGCTGGTCCTGGCCCGGTACCACCTGAGCCGCACCTCCCACTCACGCCAGCAGCTGTACCGTCTCAGGACCGTAGTTGTGAGCCGAGTACCCGGGGTACCGCGCCCTCGTACGTGACGACACCTACGGATGCCCGAACCCCCAGCACCCGAGGTTGCTCCGGCACTGGTTTCCGACACGGTCATGCATGCAGGGATCGGCATGTCGAAGTAACTGACACCGCCGTACACGACGATCCTCAGCCATCGGTGATTCATGGGCGCGGAAAGGGCCGTCAAGGCCCGGGTCCGGCGGCAGCCGGACTTTCGTGACCGGCGCAGTGAGCAGTCGCTCGTCGTCGATTAGTCAGCTTCATACGTTGACCCGGGTGGCGGTAGCGGCACGGGCCATCCACAGTCGGGACGCCGACAGGACCTTCTCCTCCAAGTCGGCGACCCGCTGCGCGCAGGCCTCGACAAAGGAGCGGGAGGCCTCGACGAGGCCCTGGAGCGCGGAGTTGGGCAGCCACTCCGGCAGCCCGGCCGTTGGGACCGGCGGGGCGGTGAGCTGGTCCAAAGCACCGCGCAGAGCAGTTCCGGGACCGAGGGGACGTCGGCGGGTCATGCCCCCTCCAACGAACCGGCGGGCGCGGTCGATGCAGCCGCACGCGGCGGTTGATCTGCGGATTCCCGTCCGGTCGGCGGAACACCGCCGCTTTCGCCTCCGATGTGCCGCCGCCCGTCCTGCGCCGGACGGGCGTTCATGCCGCCAACGTCAGGATCGGCGGCTTGGGCCAGCGGTGGACCGGCCCTCGGGGTTCCCCGTACCCCACCTGGATCCGCCGACGACGGCGCCGTTGCCGGCGGTCACGGCTGACCGGGCTACGGCGCGTGGTGGTGTGGTGAGCGGCGTCCCGCCTACCGGCCGGGTCCCGGCCCGGACTGTCCGGCGGGCCGGATGCCTGGCACCGGGCGGACGTCCGGCCAGGGACGGGGAAGCGGCCGGACGTCCGGGGCCTCTGCGGCGGTGAACCGGACCCGTCCGACGGCGGTCCGCCGGATCCCGGTGCAGACCCCGCGGGCGGGTGCCCGGCTGGGCCGCCGGACGTGGTCGCCGTGCCGGACCGTCCCCGCCTGGGCGCGCTGCCCGCCGTCTACGGGCTCCCCCGGCGCCGGGGCGCCGGCCGCGGCCTCCAGGACGGAGTCGGTGACAGCGCTCTGAGGCCGGCCCGCGGGCTCGTCGGCCTGGACGGTCTGCTCGACGGTCCCGTCCGCTTCCGGCGCGGCGACGGCGACGGCCGCGGTGGTGCCGGCGGGGCGGCCGTGGCCCTTGATGCCGTGGGCGGGCTTGCGGGCGCGGTTCCAGGCCTCGATGGTGGCGCGGAACCAGAACGAGACACCGTAGAAGACGGCGTCCGCCGGCGGCAGGGTCGTCTTGCTGCCGTTGCAGTAGGACTCCATCGTCGACTTCGTGGGCCGGCGCTCCTGCGGAACCGACATCCGGGCCTCCTCCAGCGTCAGGAGCTCGTGGCCGCGGACCCAGTCCCGCAGCTCCCGCTCGGTCAGGGCGTTCAGGGCCTCGACCGACAGGCCGGCCACGGCGCCGTCCTCGCACTCCTGCAGGAGGACCTCGCGGACCAGGTCCCGCAGCTCCTGCGCGCCGACCGCGTCGTGGTCCGCCGGCGCCGGTACCGGCACCGGGGCCTCGCCCTTACGCAGGCGCACGTTGGTGGCCGCGACGCAGGCCTGCTCCAGGTCGTAGAGCTCCTTGGCACCGCGGCCGCCGCCAGCCACCGTGTCCAGCTGCCGGAAGACGCCGGCGTTGCGCAGCGTCCCGACGGCCCTGCCGGCCTTGACGGCCAGGTCCTCGCGGTCGATGACCTT
Source organism: Kitasatospora sp. NPDC002965 (assembly GCF_040611255.1). Lineage (NCBI taxonomy): Bacteria > Bacillati > Actinomycetota > Actinomycetes > Kitasatosporales > Streptomycetaceae > Kitasatospora > Kitasatospora sp. NPDC002965. The sequence goes on from NZ_JBEXNT010000001.1 coordinate 114,495, forward strand.
GCGTCCGAAGCTGATCACGATGGCCTCCTCTGGTAGACGACAGACACCCGCTGTGACAAGACAATGGATACCATGAAGAAGTCATCGAATGCAACCCGGGGCTCGCCCCCGCCCCGGGACCCGGGAGGTGTGACTGGCAGCGATAATCCGGCCACTCCCGGCTCGTTGACCGTGGGGCAGCCGGGGCGCGAACGTCCAGCGCCAGGTCGGTGCCCGCGAGGCGGCCACCGGTGACCTCCAGTCGGCGCTGCAGCACCTTCGACTTTCGAGGCAGCCATGGCCAGTCGGCCAACCCCGGCCTCCGCTACCTTCCGTGATCGAGTACCCGCGGCATTGGCCAACTATCGCTGCCCAAAGTGGCCAACCATCACTGCCAACTCACCCCACCGCCCGCACAGGGCACGCTTTGACTGGCCAACTATCCCTGCCAGTCACAGGAGGCCCGGCCATCCGGATTCCGGGCCGTTCACGCTGGTCAGGGCCCCGTGCTGCAGTAGGCCGGGTACGGCACGCCGCCGGGCGATCCCCGGACGTGATGACTGGAGTCGTGACCTACAGCGCTAGCCCCGGATAACGCTTCGGCCTGTTCTCCGGGCCCGGGCAGCCCAACATCAACGCGCAGTTGGTGCAGGCGGATATCGACACCCTCGCAACGACATTCGTCACCGTCCGCAGCTACACAACAAGATCCTGCTGCACCGCCATCGGGTGACTCTGCAACCAGCTCGCCACACTCAAGAGCGCGAGCTTTCGGTCGCCGGGAGCAACTGAAACCGCCAGAGGCGCAGTACACGCGCTGGTCTGTCCCAGAAGTCGTCGGGAATCAGTCGGGCGAGTACGGCTGGCTCGGGCTCTTCCCGGAGGGCCCTGATGCCACCGTCGTTCGTCGTGGTGGCCTCCAAGAATTGGTGGGTGTACAGCGAGCTGAGAATGCCGAAGTTCGCAAATCCGTACTCCGCAATCTGACGGGCCTCGTCCGCGTCTGAGACCTCCGGAGCGAAGACGTGATCCAGTCTTACCAGTCGTCCCTGGTCGTCGAAGTGGGACCCCTGGGTCTCTGGCCAGGGGCTGTGCGAGATCAGGAACCAAGCCAGTCGCTGCTCGTCGGGGTCGGTGATGACGCTTCCGGCGCTCAACAGCTCCACCCCACCGATGGTCAGCGCTCGCGTCTCCTCGCCGTCCCCGAGCCGTTCCACCACTCGTTCCTTGTCTCGGTCCATGATCAGCGAGAAGGTGAGGTCCGGCTCGATGGCGAGTAGTCCGTCCCCGAGCAGGTGCATCTCGTTGGCCTTCATGGCATCGGTGACGGACAACCGCTGCTGAGTTCCATCGAGACGAAAAGCCGATGGGTCGACCAGCGTCCACACGTTCATGCGACTCCAGAAGTGTGCATAAAGCAGTCGTCCGCCTGTGGTTGTGGCGTAGGCACGGGCCGCGGCCATGTCCTTGGCCCGTACCTTCGCCTCAAGCCCGTCGCCGGCCGGAGCCACGTTCTTTACCTCGACCAGCAGTTGCGTACCGTCGCTCAGCACAATTCGGAAGTCCGGCGGCTGGAGTTGGCCGTCGGTGTCATCGAAGTAGTAGATCCCGGTGTCCTCGGCCTTGATCAGCCGGACGGCGCCGAGGGCCACGACCACGGCCTCGAATGCATACTGGGCCTGGATACCCTGCAGCCTGGAGATGTTGTTCAGCGAGGAGTGCAGGGCGTCGCTTATCGCCGTGACGCTCTCTGCATGCCGGTCTCGGAGCAGCTTCTGCCCGTCAGGTTCCGGCAACGCCAGTTCGATCAGCGGCAGGACTTCGAGTCCCAGGTTGCCCGGTCGTCCTCGTCGCAATGCCATCAGACACGCCCTCTCCACCTGCCCTTCGCTCTGTGCCTCGACTGGCACACCGCTGGACTTGGTTAAGGCATGCCTACACCCGTCGGGGCCCACGGCGCTTCGAGATTGTTTAACAGGCCCGTGAGGGTGAACTCCTCTGCGGAACCGTGCAACTTCGGCGACTGGGACCCGAGTGGACATGCGGTCCCTCGCTCCGTCGTGGAACGGATCGAACGGTACGGCGACAACGGGATCGACCTGGACTTCCAGCAGATCGCGGTGACGGCCAACGACGTCCGCAGCGGGCGCCTGGTGTCGCACGAGGCCAACACCGCGGACAGCAACTTCAAGCGGCTCCGTGACGAGTGCCTGCGCGAGGGCCTGGATCCGTACGAGGCAGTCAAGGTCGAGGCCCTGAGTCCGGGAATGCTGCGCGACCGCCTGGACGCCGCGATCGAGCGCCAGGTGCGCGACGTACACCAGTGGAACGTCCTGGCCTGGGCCGAGCAGCACGACCGGAGAATGCTCCTCGCCGTCCAGGAAGCCCTCGAAGCTCGGAGCCCGGCAGCAGCGGCTGAGCCCGACGTGCCGCAGCTGCCTCCCGGCAACCCCGGGCAGCCGGTAGCGGCACCGCCGCCCCTCTGCCCGCGACCGTGCGGGCGCCACAGTCGGAGCCGGCTGCCGCCTCTACCACGGGACAGTCGATCAGCCAGCACGGCAACGCAAACCGACCCGAGCTGTCACACCGCGTGCATACCGTGGGACCCGACCCCTCCGGGAGAAGGAGCGCCATGACCACCGATCACCCGCCGATCACCCTGCCGGCCCTCGACGGCACCCACCCCCTCGGCTTCCTCGCCGCGCTGGGCACCCTCGCCGCCCTCGACCTCTACACCCCCCTCGACCACACCCGGCTGTCCTTCAACAGCGCCGGCCAAGCGGTGCTGAGCGGCCCCGGCCTGACCGGCGTCGAGGACGTCGTGCGTTACCTGGCCGCCGTCGTCGACGGCATCGGAGCCCACCAGGTCATCCCCGGCATCAGCGGCTACCCCATCCCGCGCCAGGGCACCGCCGACGACGACCCGAGCCGGCTCACCCGGGTCGAAGCCGTCGCCCTCCAGCGCACCCTGATCACCGAGCAGGGCCACCAGGCCGCCGCCTGGGTGGACAGCATCCTCAGCATCCACTGCGACAACCTCAAGACGCCCCGCGGCAACCCGGCCGGGGCCGAGCCCGTGAAGCGGGCCCGCCTCACCCCCTTCATCGCCCGCGCCGGCCAGCAGACCGTCCACTCCTTCTTCGCCGCGCCGCTGGACGCCGTCCGTGCGGACCCGACCCGCCTCCTCACCGAGGCCCTCACCGGCTGGAAGCGCTACGAAGGCGTCACCGGCGAAGGCCTCGACCACCACGCCCCGGTCCCCGCGCACCTCTCCCCCGACGGCAAGCCCAAGAACTGGGGCGTGCCCGGCGCCACCTGGCTCGCGACGCTCTCCATCGCACTGACCCGCCTCGGCGCCCGGGCCGGCATCCAGGGCCCCGAACTGACCGCCACCCTGTGGCACCGCACCGCCGCCAGCTCCACACCCGTGATGGTCTGGCCGCTGTGGTCACCCCCGCTCGACCGCCACGCCGTCGACGTCATGCTCTCCCTGCCCTACATCGGCCTGCTCGACGAACCGGCCGCCGACGGCTCCCTCCAGACACCCGGCACCGTGCTGGTCCACCTCGACACCGAACCCCACGAGCAGGACTACGACGACGACCGCCCCCACCCGCTGCACCTCGCCAACTACGGCATCACCAGCGTCCACGCCGCCGCCCGCGAACGCGGCAAGCACAACGACGGCCCGCTGCGCCCGGTGCGCCTGACCGTCACCGACACCCCCGCCCCGGCGGCGGCCCTGCTGGCCTGATCCGGGCGCACCACCCGCGTGACCACAGCGGCCCGGCGGACCACAGCGCGGCTGTCCCGTCCGCCGGGTCCGGCCGGCCCGACGGCCCCCGGACCCGGCGGCGAGCAGGCGACTGGCTCAAGGCGGCGACCTGCCTGCCGACACCGGCGAGCGTGACCTCGTACGACCCCCGCAAGGACCCTGCCTTCCTGGCCTGGCGCGACGAACAGAACGCCGCAGACCTCGCCCGCGGCCCCGCCCTGCCCATCGGCGACGTCCCCGAACTCCTGGAAGGCCGACGGCAGCTCGAACTCGCCCTCCGGCTGCTGCAGACCCCCGAGGAAGCCGGCGCCCTTACTTGGAGCGACTTCGTGTCGCGCCCCTTTGCACGCTAGAGCCTGTCTGACAAATGATCATCCGGTCGGTTCGCGGAGCCAGAGGACCAGGGAGGCCAGGACGATGCCGGCGCGGTAGCGGTCGGCGAGCTTGTCGAACCGGGTCGCGATCGCGCGGAACTGCTTGAGGCGGGCGAAGCACCGTTCGACCACGTTCCGGTCGCGGTAGATCTCCCTGTCGAACGCCGGCGGTCGGCCGCCGAGGCGCCCTCGGCGTCGGCGGTTGGCCGCCTGGTCGCGACGCTCGGGGATCGTTGCGGCGACGCCCCGGCGCCGCAACAGGTGGCGGATCGCCCTGCTGGAGTATGCCTTGTCCCCGAGCACGCGATCAGGTGTCGTGCGCGGACGGCCCGTGGCGGGGCGTGGGACACGGATCCCGTCGAGGATCTGGCCGAACGCGGTGGCGTCGTTGACGTTGCCCGGGGTGAGCACGACCGACAGGGGCAGGCCACGGCCGTCGACGGCGAGGTGGACCTTAATGGTCAGCCCGCCCCGGGACCGGCCGAGGGCCTGGCGCGCTTGCGAGCGGCCCGGATCTTCCAGTTCGTCCCCGTCTGCGTCCCCTTTTTGCGGGCGCCGGCCGCGTGCTGGTGGGCCCGGTTGATCGTGGAGTCGACGGCGACGGTCCACTCCACACGGCCCACCGCGTCATCGCGGACCTGGACGTGTTCCAGCAGCTTCGCCCAGGTGCCGTCCGCCTCCCAGCGGGCGAACCGCTCGTAGACGGTCTGCCACGGCCCGTACCGTTCCGGGAGATCGCGCCACGGAGCCCCGGTCCGCAGCCGCCACAGAACCCCGTTGACCACCTGCCGGTGATCACGCCACGGACGGCCACGCCCGTCCACCTGCGGCAACAGGGGCTCTATCCGCACCCACGCCGCGTCCGTCAACTCACCTCGACCTGCCACAAGATCAATCATCCGTGTGCTCGTCGTCGGACTCACACACCGGGTCCGTGACGAAGCGGCTCAGGCGATATCCCGACGGGTACTGCAGGCGGCCGCACAGCGTGTCGATCCGGAGCATCGACGCGTCGACTCCTGCCTCTTGGAGGCGACGCAGGTAGACGCGCAGCTCCGCACTGTCCCCAGTTTCGAAGACCACTTCCCATCGTCCCGCGCCCGGCGCCGTACGAGCAGCAAGCCGCTGCCGCTCGGCCTCTTGTCGCCGCCTTCTCTTCCCTTGCCCTGGCATCGGCTCAGAATCCCTGGCCGGAGCCAGAGGAGCAAGGCAATTGAAGCAGCACGACCCGGCGGAGTGATCATTTGTCAGACAGCCCCTAGTTGGCCAAACGGTGCACCGTGGTTGGGCAGGCCAGCGGTGCCGATCCTGAGCAGCTGCTCAGCGGAGTTGGTCGACGGATGGCAGGGAGGTCGGCGCGTCGTCGGTGACCCAGGCGTACTCCAGGGCCGACAGGGTCGTGCCTCCCTCTGCCCAGAGCAGTAGTTCGCCGATGTACTCGCCGGAGCGGTCGTAGACGTCGGCGCCGGTCGGCAGGAGCGTGGACGGCGCGGAGGGGTGCTGTTCCAGTCCGCGCACCCGGAGGTCGACGCTCACCGACCCGGGGCCCCAGGTGGCGACCACCTCGGTGTGGTCCAGCTGGCCACGCAGCGCCGGAGCGCCGGCGAAGTCGGCTTCCAGGAGGTGTTCCAGCACGGCTCGCTCAGAGGCGTTGAGGGGTCGAGGCTCGATGGGCACGGCAGACATGGGTCCATCTTCGCGGTTCACCGCGGTTCGGGCTGCCCCGGCACAAGCCCGGCCCCGACCACATCCTCTGCAGCGCCGCCCGCACCGGTCCGGTGCGGGCGGGCTGTCACTTTCCGGAATTGGTGACGAACTGTCAGTGCTCATAGATACCGTCTGGGGCGGAGCGGCTGGGGCCGCTTCGGGAGACGGAGGGGCACGGGTGGACGGGATTTCCGCACGGTTCGCACAGCTGCAGAGGGACGTCGGTCGGCACCATGCCGCCGCGGCCGCGCTGAAACCCGGCGCCGACGGCCGCCAGAGCGCGTTCGACGCCCTGCTGGCCGCCGCCGACAGCCTCCTCGCCTACGACGCGCAGGTGCCCGGCCTGCGCCAGGAGCCGGCCCGCCGCGCCACGCAGGCGTTCGTGCTGTGGACCTCCCGGGGCGCGGCCGTGGTCGCAGGCCTGACGGCCGCCGCCGTGATCCCCGGCTGGGTGTCCTGGGCCTGGCTGCTCCTTCTGATCCCCTTCTTCTGCGGGACCCTGGCCGGCGGCTGGCAGGCCGTCCCGCTGCCGAAGGGCCGTCCGCACGGGCGCTACCGGGTCAGCGCGGTGGTGCGCGCCGCCGGCGTGCTGCTGCTGAGCGCCGCAGCCACCGGCGTGCTCAGCCCCTGGTGGGTCATCGCCGTCGCCGCCTGCGAGGGCGGCGCCTACCTCACCGCCCTTCCAGACGGCCCGGGCACGAACAGGAGCAGCAAGTGACGAGCCCCTACGACCCCGGCCTGGAGCGCAAGGTCCGCGAGCTCGGCCACTCGGTGGGCAGCGTGGAGTCGGACCTGCGGAGCCTGCGCGAGGAGTTCGAGGAGGACACCTCCCGCAGCAGCGGGCGCCTGGACTCCGTGGAGCGTGACCTGCGGGAGCGGCAGGAGGAGAGCGAGGGCCTGGTCGAACGGGCCGACGACCACGACGAGGACGTCGTGTTCCTGCGCCGCGCGGTCGACGACCTCGGCCAGCGGGTCGCCTGGCTGGAGCGCCGGGTGCGCACCGCGGCCGGAGGGAGCGCCGTCGACCTCGACGCCACCGACCACGAGACCGAGCAGCTGGTGAAGAGGATCGCCGCTGGCCGGGCCGCCGAGGCCCAGCTGCTGCCCGCCGCGGACCGCGCCCGGCACGCCCGCAGCCTGACCGCGCACCAGGAAGAGGCTGCCCGTCTGGAGAAGGCCCGTACCGCCGTACTGGAGTCCGCGTCCACCCTGGCCACCGCCGCCCACGGCAGCGACGCCTTCAAGCGGGCTGCGGTCGCCTACCGGCAGGCCGCCATGAACGCGCGCACCGCAAACACCCGCCTCCGCAGCCTCCAGGGCGCCGCCGACGCCGCTCGCGGCGCCCTCGCCCGTGACGAATCCCTCGACCGGACCCTCACGGAGGCCGCGGCCGCCGGCCAGGCCGCCTACCAGCACCTCGCCCGGATCGCTCGGGACCGCATCAGCACTGCCCTCGCCGGTACCGACCTCCTCCCGGTGTGGTTCTCCACCGCCCTGGGCCCGATGCCGCCGCGCGAGGACACCGAGGACTGGCTCGACACCGCGACCCTGGCCCTGACCTACCGGCTCTCCTACCAGGTGCGGGACGAGATCCTTGCCCTCGGCTCCATCCCCGCCCAGGCCACCGCCCGCCGGCGCGCCGACCACCAGGACGCCGAACAGGCCCTGCGCAGGTGACCACTCCCCCACCGGCCCCGGGCATAGTCCCGGTGCGGCCCGACCCCGTCCTCGCCGACCTGGTGATGGACGCCGTGCACCTGGCGGGCCTGCCCCTCGCCCACGGCGGCGACGGCCCGGGCGTCGACTTGCTCCCCGCCCAGCCGCTCCACGACGACGACCACTGCGACGGCCTGATAGCCCTGCACTGGATCCCCTCGGCGCGCCTGGCCGCCGCAGCAGCCACCGAACGGCACCAGCAACCCGCCCACCGCGCGCAACAGCTCGTCGTCAACTCCGTCCAGCACGCCCTGACCGCGTTCCTCCCGGACCTGGGCGCGGCCGCCGAGCAGCCCTTCACCCTGTGGGAGATCCGGGTCGCCCACGGCTCCGCTTTCCCAGTCGAACTCGCTTCCCCGCCCCTCCCCCGCCCCACTGGCCCCGCACCCGTCGCCCCCGGCATCCACCCCCACATCACCGCCGCCGTCCGGCGCAGCGCCGCCCTCGCCGGGCTGCCCGTCGCCGAACGTCCCGGTGACCCGGGCATCGTCCTGCGCCCCTGCCCGCCCCTGGGCATCGACGACGACACCACCGGCATCCCCGATCTGGGCTGGAACCCCTCCCGTTGCCTGACCGCCACCCCCGGCCGGGCTGCCTGGAACCCGCGCGAAGCCGTCCAAGCCGCCATGCGTCCGGCGCTCGCCACCGCCCTCGGAGCGTGCGGTCTCGAAGCATGGTGGCGCAAGCCCGAACACATCCCCACCCAACTGCGCGCCTACGGGCCCAGCACCGACCAGCCGATCCGACGCTGAACCAGGCGCAGCCGAAGGGAAGTCCCGAGTGGACCTGTTCGACATGGACGAATCCGAACTCGCCGCGAGGCTGCAGGAGGCCTTCGCCTCGATGACCCCCGAGCGCTCACCCCGCGCGCAGGCCTTCCACCTGGCCGCCGCCCTGCCCGCCCGCGCCGCCGCCCGCGACAGGGACGGCCAGCCCTGGACGGTGCACCTCGACGACGCAGGCACCGTCCACGCCACCGCCGCCGACGGCACCCTCGTGATGGGCTGGGCCGCGGTCCCCCAGGCCGTCCCCGAGGTCCTCTCACCCTTCGAGGCCGGCACCCGCTACCGCCCCGCCGCACCCGCCGTCGGCGACCAGGCGACGTTCGACGCCCAGACCAAGCCGACCTTCCCCTTCCCGGACGACGACGACCTCGAAGCCGCCTTCGACCACACTCCTCACCACCTGGCCGACCTCACCGCCGCCATCGCAGAGCTGCGCCGGCAATGGGACACGGCCGACGTACCCGACCGCGTCGAACAGGCCGCCGTCCACCTACGGGCCGATGCTCCCCAGGTCCCAGTCCTGACCCTCAACGAGCAAGAGCAGATGTGGTGCAACGCCGTCAGCTGCGGATGGGTCCGCACCGACGCGATCGTGGAGGCAGCCGACCCCGTGTGGGGGGTCATCAACCGCTCCGGCTACGCCCGCTCCTCCTCCTGGATCCCGCGCGCCGCCGCCGAACTCCTCGCCGAAGCGCCCGCCGACCTGCCCGGATTCCTACGCCACCACCTGCTCGACAACGAAGGCCCCGTTGACCTCGTCGCGATCAACGGCCCCGAAGGCCCCCTCTACAACCTCAATAGCGGCGGCGCCCACCGAACGCACCTGTGCCGCATCCTCGGCCTCCCCTGGCTCTTCGCCACCCAGACCGCCCTGATCACCCCCTGGGAGATGACCCGGAAAATCAAGGAGGCCGACCACTGGCAAGGCCTGATTGACCACGGGCTGCTCCACGGCGCCGTCGACCGCGGCACCTACATGGCCTCTCTGCGCATCAGCCACTGCCCCGCCCCGTGGATGCTCGCCGAGCCCCAGATCGCCGCGGCGTACAACGCCGCCTACGAACGCGCCTACCCCGGCGCCCTCGGCCGCCTCGGCGTCCCGACCCACGCCCTGACCGACGCAACCGCCTGGGAGACGTGGTTGCTGACTCCCGCCGCCCACGCCCCAGCCCGCGGGCTCCGGAGGCTCTTGAACCTGCTGCTCCGAACCGGCCGTGACGCCGCCCGCCAGCCCTGAACAGCATCCGGCATCGGCGGACCACCCCTGCGCCGTCCACCGAGTTGGCAGCTTTGTCGTCCGGCCCCCTGCGCAATCTTCCGGATGAGGCCGCCGAACCCTGCGCCTTGGTCAACGCGCCTTGCGCAGACATTGCGTACCTGTAACCAGCGACGATGGGCAGGATCAGCCCTGGTGGGTCATCTTGCGCAATCCATCCCAGCTGTCTGCGCAATCGCGTCTCTGCGCATGATCATGCGCGGTCGACCACCTGCGCAGAGGGGATTGCGCAGGGCAGTTCTCTCTGCGCAGACCAAGAACCTGCTGCCGTTCGGGCTGCGCAGGACGAGCAGGGCCCGGACGGGGCACACCACTACTTCAGACTTTCGTCGACGAAACGGCTACGCGGGCCAGTCAGCCAGGGTGAGGTGCTCCCCCGGAGTCAGGGAACTCTCCACCAGGTGCAGACGCCGGACGAGTTCCTCGACGACCTTCGCCAGCGCAACCTTCTCCTCGACGGTCCGAGTCTCCGACTCTTTCCCGACCTTCCGCTCGTCACTACGCGCCCCTTCCGTTCGCGCACGCTTCATGTAGCTCACGGAGACGTTGAGTCGCGACGCCGCCTCCGACTCGCTGCCTGCCCACCCGGTCAGGTGTGTCGCCAGCCAGTTCGCCGCATCAACCACGGGCCGGTTCCCGTTGCGAAGCGGCCGCAGGCACAGCGTGCGTGCTGCATCGGTTGCCGACGTCTCCAGCCAATCCCAGCTCGGAGCTGGTGGAGAAGGAAGTTGTACTGCGACCATGGCGCCGAACGTGGCTACCACGGCATCGGCCTCCTGCACCTGTCCGGATTCGCCGGACACGACATCCGCCCCGAGGTAGGTGAACGTGACCAGCAGACGCTCGTCAACTTCCAACGACGCTGCCCAGGCGTTCAGGAACGGCAACGCCATTTCCCGGGCATTGTCCAGATCCAGCGGTGTCGGAAGCACCGCCACCAACCGTGACTCCGCGAGCTCGAACTTCCACCCACGCACCTCGTAGGTGACGGGAAAGGCCCCGTCCAACCAGCCGAGGGGGTGCTGATCGCTCCACGCCACCGCGTACCGAAGCGCGCTGACTAGCTCGTCCTGCATGGTCTCAGTGTCGCCGGACTCCAGGACGGCGGCGACTTGGTCAGCCCGCTGCCCCGACCAGGCCCGGGAACGGCTCTCCTGAACAGTGGCCGGCCGTGCGGCCTCACGCAGGAGGCGGGAGTGACGGACGTTCGGTGCTTTCGTCGACGAAAGCCCGCGCCTGAACCTGTCCATTTCTGAGCGGTGCAGCGCGCACCTATGCAATCCTGATCGGCTCGTCTGTAGAAGAAGCAGGTCCAGGAAGGGCAGGGAATGACGACCCCCATCAAGCACGCAACCTGGCCTACAGCCACGGTTGTCGCGGTCGCAGACGTTCTCGCCGATACGAGCGACGGGCTAACCGGCGGTGAGATCGGGCAGTTGCTGACCCAGATCGGCATCGCGGACGTCGAGGCTTCGAGTAAGCGCAAGCGGTTGGCTCAGGCGCTGCTTGTCCGGCAGGGCCGGGACCAGGCGTCCAACTGCGTGATCAAGTTCATCGCGGAGGCCATGGCTCCGGTCCGCTACCGGCAGCGCCCCGACGTGTTCTCCCGGCGTCGCGACGACCTGAACGAGGTCCTGGTCCATGTCGGCCTGCGCGTCAACGACGAGGGCAAGGTGGCGAGGGGGCCGGCTGCGAGCACGCTCGATCAGGCTGCTCAGCACGCCAACTCGTTGCGGGCGGAACTTCGCCGTCGTGGAACCCACCCGGAAGTGCTGGCGTACTGCACCAGGGAGATCCTGACCAAGAACGCCTTTCATGCCAGCTTGGAAGCCACCAAGTCGGTCTTCGACCGCCTTCGGCGGATGACCGGTGAGCAGCGGGATGGCTCCCCCTTGGTCGACGCCGTGCTCATGCCGGGGTTGGCCGGCACTCCGCGTGTCGCGATCAACACCGGAACGACGAAGACGGAGGAAGGCGAGCAGAAGGGGTTCGCGGCGTTGATCAAGGGGCTGGGCAGCATGTACCGCAATCCGACGGCTCATGATCCGCGCCTTCATCGGCCCGTCAGCGACGACGAACTGCTGGAGTTACTGACCACCCTGTCGATGATTCACCGCCGGCTGGATGCCGCGCGCGTGAATCCCTGACGCTCGCGGTCGGCGTGCCTTGCTCGTCTTCACTGCCCGATGGGTTTCGTCGACGAAACCCAGGGCTGCCCCGCGAGACGATCGCCGACCGCTAGCGCGGGCAATCAAATGGGGCAGGAAGTCAGGGTTCAGGACGAGTGGACATCTGGGTCAGCTGAGCTCGCTCGGGAGGCAGATGTCGATCTTCCGTGTGCCGGGGTTCCAGACCCAGATCTCCCGTGCCTCCCGCCAGAGCCTGGGCAGCTCGGTCTGTTCTTGGCAGAAGGCGGTGGCGGGTCCGGGATGCGGGTGGCCGGTGCTGGCGTCGATCCACACGCCGCTGCCGACAGGGGTTGGTCGCCAAACCGGATCTCCGACGAGGATCGCCTGCAGGTTGGTCGTCTCCTTGAAGGTGATCGCCGAGCAGTACTCGTTCGTCCCCGGCTTCGTCGGCATGGGGAGCCGCCACTCGCGCTCGTGTGACCAGTCCTCGAACCGGCCGTTGGTCCCGAACGGGACGACCCAGTGGCGCAGGTTCGAAGGGAACTTGTCCCGGACGTGGTCAGGCAGATAGGCGACTGCTCCGCCGCCGCCAGCCACGAGCTCCGAGCGCGTCATCACTATCCCCCACGGCGGGAATCCAAGATCGGCGATGAGGTGGGCCATGTGATCCGGTGGGCTCTCGGAGAAGCAGACGGCAGCCCGTTCATTGCCGAACGGTGCGAACGCTCGGAGCCGCGCCCCTCCGAGGATGCTGTCCAGGCGCTGCTGAGACGTCATAGCCCGGATCTCCTCGGGCACCGATGGCGTGGGTTGGCGCCCCATGGGGCGGCCAGTGAAGTGGATCAGATGGTCGCTCTGGGCCGGTCCGGCCGAGTTGAGCTGCGGCCTCGTAGCCACGGTTCCCCCAATCAGCGCCGCCTCAACGGCGGATCTCGCCTCTGCGCAAGAGCATGCCAGGCCCCGGCTTCCCGGGTGAGGACACCGACCGTCGCGGTTGAAGGCGCTGTCTGCTCGTCCTGCTGCCCCTGCGGATTTCGTCGACGAAAGTTGCGGGCCGTACTACCGGGGGGCGGACAGTCTCGCAGTTCGGGCTGCGCGGAACGCGGTCGCCGGCTCGGTGCTCGCTCCGGCGACCGGCTGCCAGGTGCCCCCGTGGACGGCCACGAAGGGGTGCCACCTCCGGTCGGGGCCCAGGCGCACCTGGGCGCCGCCCGCTGTGAGGGTATTGCCCTCGGCGGTCAGCGAGCCCCGGGCGGTGGGCTGCGCGGCCGTGATGGCGGCCGTGGCCGCCGCCACCGCTTCGGGATCGGCATCTCCGAGGGTGTCCGCTGCCTGGACGGCGGCGGGCCCGCCGTGTCGATGTGCGACCACCAGGCGCCGGACCTCGGCTGGCGTTCGTCCCAGGCGTTCGGCGACCGCTTCCGCCAGAGGTGCCCCCTGCGGGGTGGCGAGGTGGCGGATCGCGTCGGTCAGCGGCGTGAGTCCCACCTCGACCGTGCGGCCTGTGAGAACGGAGTGGGCGCGGGCGGCGGCATCGGCCACGACGGCGGCCACTGCGGGGCATACTCCCGGCACCGGCGTCTCAAGGACGGGCGTGCCCGGGAGCGCTTCCGCCGGGCCCGTGGGGGCAGCGGGCCGCCACTGCTGGAACAGCGGGGCAGCCGGGCTACTGCCGGGCGACGGCTCCGCCTGCCGACCCGGACCGGACTCTTCGGTCCGCGGCGTGTGGCTGGCCGAGGGCGCCGGTTCTGCCCCGGCGGCACGGGGCGCTGCGGCGGACAGAAGGGCGGTGCGGACCTTCGCCTGCAGGCGCCCCTGGGAGCAGCCGCGCAGCGTGAGCAGCGCCGAGGGTTGCTGGCGGATGCGGGAGGCGAGGGCGTGGGCGAGGACGGCGGCGTGCTGGCAGAAGTAGCCGCGCGGGCCGGCCGCTGCTGCTGGGTGGGCGGTGCAGTCGAAGGAGAACTCGGTGGGAAGGATCGGGTGGCCGGCCGTGTGCTCGGCCTCCAGCAGGCCGGGGTGGACCCGGCCGGTCTGTACGGCGCCCAGGATGCCGGGGTGGCTGGGGAGGGCGGCGGCGATCTCGTCCCACTGGGTCTCGGTCAGGGCGCCGACGACGATGGTGGTGCGGGCCTTGGGTGCGTCGGGCAGGGTCACCGAGCACAGCAACTGCCCCGGACGGGAGGTGTCCAGCTGGCCGGTGTAGGCGGTGTGCGGCATCTTGCGGGTGGCGTCCAGCCGGGTGCGGTGTCCGCCTACCGCGGTGGCCAGGGCGTCGAGGAAGGTCTCGGCCCACAGCGGGCCGACTCCGGTCTGCGACGGGGCGTCGACCGGAGTCGTGGCGGTGGTCATCAGCGGCTCCCGAGCGAGACGAGGGCGGACAGGGCGTGGTCGTCGAGGTGGGTAAGGTCCATCTCCCCCGAGGGGACGACGGCGTCGGCCAGGTCGCCCTTGTGGGAGACGAGCTGGTCGATGCGTTCTTCCACTGTGCCGGTGGCCAGCAGGCGGCGGACGTGGACGGTGCGGGTCTGGCCGATGCGGTACGCGCGGTCGGAGGCCTGCTCCAGGGCGCTGCTGGTCCACGGTGAGTCGTAGTGCACCACCTGCGTTGCGGCGGTCAGCGTCAGGCCGGTTCCCCCGGCCTTGACCGACAGCACCAGCACCGGGAGCCGGCCCGTCTGGAAGTCCTCCACCAGCTGCTGGCGCTCTTTCGCGCTCAGGCCGCCGTGGAAGAACGCGGCCCCGTGGCCGGCTGCGGTGAGGCAGCCCGCCAGCAGGTGCCCGACCCGCACGTAGTTGACGCACACCAGCATCTGTTCGCCGCCGCGCCGGGCCACGTCGACGATCCGCAGCAGCTCGTCCAGCTTCGCCGAGCGCTCCCGCGCCCGGTCCAGGTCCGCGGCCGCCTGCCCGGGGTCCTCCCCCAGGTACACAGACGGGTCGTTGACGATCGTGCGCAGGGAGTGCAGGAGCGCCAGGACTCGGCCGGACCGGGCGCGGCGCGGCCGCGAGCTGAGGTCCTCCAGCGTCTCGCGGACCAGGGCCTCGTAGAGCGCGGTCTGCTCGGTGGACAGCTCCACCGGGTGCAGCGTGCGGATTTTCTCGGGCAGGTCGGGTGCGATCTCCGGGTCCGTCTTCAGCCGGCGCAGCACGAACGGCCCCGTGAGGCGGCGCAGCAGCCGGGCCTGCTCGGCGCCAGCGTCGCGGTCGGTGTGCCGGCCGATCAGCTTCTGGAAGGAGGACAGGGTGCCGAACAGGCCGGGGTTTAGCCAGTCCAGCAGCCGCCATAGCTCGGAGCTGCGGTTGTTGACCGGCGTGCCGGTCAGTGCCAGGCGGTCCTTCGCGGTCAGGGAGCGCATCGCCCGCGCCGCCCGTCCATCGCCGCCGGCGATCAGGTGGGCCTCGTCGGCGACCACCAGGTCCCAGGAGCGGGCGGCAAGTACCTCGGCGTCGCGGGCGAGGGTGCCGTACGAGGTGAGCACCACCGTGCCCGCGGGCAGCTCGACGGGCAGGCGACGTCCGGCGCCATGGTGACGCACCACCGCGAGAGAGGGGGCGAACCGCGCGGCCTCCGCCTGCCACTGGTCGAGCATCGACGTCGTGGAAACGACCAGAACCGGGCCGGACGCCGCCGGGATCCGGTGCAGGACGAAGGCGAGGGTTTGGAGCGTCTTGCCCAGCCCCATATCGTCCGCGAGGACCGGGCACAGCCGCAGCTCCGCCAGACCAGCCAGCCACTCCAGGCCCCGCTGCTGGTACGGGCGCAGATCCGCCTTCAGCCCTGCTGGGGCGGGCACTGCTCGGCGGCCGCGCTCCCCGGCGCGCAGCGCCTCGACGACCAGGGCGAGCCCGTCCGCCGGACGGCACACCACCACCTCGCCCCCGACGCTGAGGGCGCCGGCCAGCACGGAGGTCAGCGCCCGGCGGGTCGGCAACTGCTCCAGCACCCGGTGACGGACCCGGGCCAGCGTCACCGGGTCGACCAGCAGCCAGCGGTCCCGCAGTCGCACCAGCGGCCGGTGTGCCTCCGCGAGCAGGTCCATCTCCTCCTCGCTCAGGTCCACGCCGTCCAAGGTGACCTGCCAACGCCAGTCCAACAGAGCGTCCATACTCAAGCCCCGGCCGTCCGGCCCGGCCGACCCGGTACCGATCACGGTGTGGCTGCCCAGGGACCCGACCAGCGGGCCGGGCCAGACGATCCGCACCCCCGCCTCGCCGAGCCGTCCCGCGACGCCCGGGTCGACCAACTCGCCGGCCTCCTCCACGCTCAGCCAGCGCCCCTCCAGCGCCCCGGCGTAGGCCAGACGCTCCAGCGGCCCGCACCCGCTACCCGCGGCCGCCCGGCGAAGGACCCGGCGCAGCGGCCGCTGCACCCACTCCCCCGCCGCCTCGACCTGGGGATCGGTCCCGACCCGGACGGGCAGCCGCACCTCCCCCGCCTCATCGGCCACGGGCCCGCCGACGATCAGCACCGCGACCGGGTCCGGCCGGTGGTCCAGGCTGCGCTCGATCCCGTCCGCCCACGCCTGCACCTGCGGGTCCTGGACAGCGGCCGGTGAGGCGAACGCACCCGGACCGTGCAGGAGTGCCGCGCCGGGGCCACGCACCAGCAGCTCCACGACCTCGTCGACGACTGCCCCGGCCGCGCCCATCGAGTCCTGCACGCACAGCGGCGCGGACACGGTGACCGCAGCGTGGCTCTCCGGCGCAAGGTGGGACGAGACCTCCGCCAAGGCGGACTCGAAGGCCTCGCTCGGCGCCGGCCGCCACACATCCCGGCCAGCCGGGTCGATCGCGGGAACCACCGCCCCGGCCGCAACGACCCGTACAGCGAACTCCACCACAGCCGCCCACCCGGCCACCGAACGGTGCGCGTCCGGCCCGGCCGCCAGGACCACTGGCAGCAGCATGTCCAAGGGCACCGACCAGCCGGACACTCCGGCCGCTTGGACCGCTCCGACCGGCGCGGCGAGCACCACGTCCACCGTCACCGCTTCCACCGGAAGCGGTGGCCTGCCCGCACTCACCGCGTGCCCGTCCGGCCGGTAGAGCACAAGCCGGCCCGGAAGCGCCGGCGCCGAGGTCAGCCCGCAGCCGTGCTCCACCGCCCACGCCACCGCGTCCACAGCCCCCGTCCACCCGGCAGGCTCACCCGCCAGCTGCGGGCCGCGCGGCGAAGGAACCACCGCCACAGGCTCCGCAGGCGCCACCTCAGCCCCGGGGGATGCCGCCCTACGGCCCCCCGGCTCCGGCGGGTCCGGCAAGCACGCAACGGCGGCGATCAACGACGCGAGCGCGCCGTCCACCGCCAGCCGCTTGGACCGCCCCACACCGGGCCGACCGGTCACGACCCCCCGCCGCAGCCGCAACGACGCGGTGACGACATGCTCGGGAAGGTGCGCAGGGCCCTGCTGCGCCGCGTCGAAGTCAACCGGCGGGGCCTGCTCGATCTGGCGCAGATGATTCACGATGCCGGCCGCCATCCCCGGTACCCGGGCGGCCGCGGCCAGGGCGATGACCTGAAGCGGCGCCCATCCGGGAGACGGCGGCCGCTGCAGCAGCGCCCACCAGTCCCCCGGTCCGATGCCGCCCGCGTCCGCCTGGCGGGCGAGCGCCTCCGTCAGACCTCCCGGAGGCAGGGCCAAGTGCAGCACTGCGCGCAGCGCCTTGGCGAAGCGCTCGGGCGACAGGTCCTCCCAGCCGTGGTCGAATGTGTCGTCCGTCGCCGATTCGGGGGAAGGGAGACGCCGTCCGGGACCGGTGGCACCTCGGGCCGCTTCGTTGCCAACACCGAGCAGGTCGGCTTCAGGGAGGCCGGCCAGGTGGCCCAGGAGCGCTGCGGCCGCGAGCTGCCGCGCCGCCTTCTTCGTCGCCGCCGTCCGTTCCGGCCCGGTGACCGTGCCCGTCGGCAGGTCGAGCGCCATCGAGCAGCGGTGCCCGGGTTCGGTGGCCAGGCCGAGTGGGGCTTCCACCGGATAGGCGGCAGGCAGACCGGCGATCTGGCTGTGAACCGACAGCAGTGACGGCGCGAGCTCAGGCTGAGCGTGCAGTCGCCGGACCACCGACTCCCGAGCGGGTTGCCACCAGCCTCCGCCGATCTCCAGCAGCACCGTCTGCAGGTCGCGCACCGGCAACTCCCCCGCCCCGATCCGGCGCACCGCCTCCTGCCGCAGCGCCTCCCCGCCGCTCCCGACCCCGGTCGCTGCTGCTGCCAGTGCTCTGGAGAACTCCTTCGTGCCGAGCTGCTCCAGTACGGCGCGCTCGACGATGGGGCCCCCGGGAGGGGCAGGAGAGGTCACCGGCACATCGGGCTCCAACGTCAGGGGGCAACGGAACAGAGGCATTCTCCCGAACAGGAGGGATAGCCGGGCGCAAGGCCGCGCCGCTGCTCCTCACCGGAGCGGTGCCCGACGGCGCTCGGTGATCGTCTTCGGCCGGTCGTCCCGGACCGGCCGTACGCCCGGAGTGCTTTCGTCGACGAAAGGCGGAACGGGCTGGACCAGCCGCAATCAGGCTGTCCTCCAGCGCGCGGGCCGCAGGCAGCAGAGGGGTCACCAGAATTCCCGGCGGAGGGGTTCCACCGGCCCCTATGCTCCGACGATGACCTACCTCCCCACCTTCGCCAAGTTCGTACGGACGGACTGGGCCCGGGACCATCCCGGGGACTGCGACACGGCACGGCAGTGGGCGGTCTACAACGACCGCGTCTACCGCGAGGTCCAGGACGTCCTGCAGGATCCGTTCATCGTGGCGCAACGGGGCCAGGGCATCGTGGCCGAGGAGCTTGCAAAGGGCATCCTGGAGGCCGTCTTCGACGCCGCCTGGGTTGAGGAGAAGTTCCCGCTCGCAGATGAGCGGGACCCCGCGAACCCGCGGTGGATCGTGAAGGCATACCGCCGGCGCGAGCTGGCCAGGCGGGTCTACGAATTCCAAAGCCACCCCTGGTTCCAGGACTTCGTGACCTACACCAGGACCAACGAAGTGACGTCGGCCCTCTTCGAAGCGGATGTCCTCCACACCCTGATGCGCATGCCGGGCACGGTGACCCGCGGGACGACCACCGGCAGCCGGGGCGAGGACTTCGACGTCCACCTCGAACTCGGCACCGCCGGCCAGGTGCCCATCGAGGTCAAGTGCAAGCAGGACGGGACGCCCTACAGCACCGCCACCATCCGCAACACGGTCAAGACGGCGATCAAGCAGCTCCCCAAGGGACACACCGGATGGCTGTTCCTCCAGCTCCCCGCGTCCTGGGTCGGCCCCCGGCTTGAGGAGGAGTACGCGCAGACGCTCCACGACGCCATCCGGCAGACCTCGCGCATCGGAGCCGTCCTCACGGCCATTGACAAGCCGCACCTCGACGTGGACCGCGGCACGTTCCGGCTCAACCGGGACTGGCACCTGCTGGGCCACCCCGACGTACCGGACCCGCTGTGGAAGGCGGCCCTACTGCTGAAGCAACTCCTCGACGGCGACATGGACCACTTCGCGCCGCACGCACCCTTCTGACCAAGAGGCACACACCTCACCCGGCGATCCTGGACGAGCGACCCGAGGCGAAGTTTCGTCAACGAAACCCGACAGACCCCACCCGCACCAGCACCGCCGAACGGCGCCTTGTATCTCGCCAGCGGGCCGGACCCTCGCGGTGCGACGGGCCTGTGGCTTTCGTCGACGAAAGCCACAGGGAGCCGACCCCAAGGAGCGGAGTTCAGCGGATCCGCAGCACACCGCAGACCGCAACCGCTACCGTGACGACCCACGGGGCCGGTCCGCCGTCCAATGACGGGCCGGTGCCGCCGGTTAGGGTTCTCCTGATTCGTTACTCAGCGCCAGGAGTCAAGTCAGTGTCACGGAAGAACAACCGGGGTGCCAGCCGCGGCAACGCCCAGGGCCCGGACCCGGAGAAGGAGACGACCCCCTCCGCCGATCCCTCCGGCACGGAGCAGGAAGCCGTCACGCCTCCCGACCCCGCCCCGCAGCGCGAGAACGCGGCCCCCCGGCTCATCGCCGACGGCCGGCGCTTCATGGCGGACCTGGCCCACGTCTCCCCCAACCCGCTCAACATCCGAGAGGACTGGGAGTGGGAGGACGACTCCTTCCTCGACTTCGCTGAGAACATCGACGAACTCGGCGTACAGCAGGACCCCACCGTGATCTCCTTCGGCGTCTTCGAAGAGAAGTACCCCAAGGAGGCCGCCACCCTCCCCGAGGACACGTACTGGGTCCTCGGAGCCGGCGAGCGGCGCTACCGCGCAGCCCTGGCCAACGGCTTGACCGAGATGCCGATGGTGCTGCGCGAAGAGCAGGTCGACTCGATGGACGAGCTGATGTGGTCGGAGAACCAGCACCGATCCGGACTGCACCCACTGCAGGAAGGCCGGCTCCTGCGGCGCTTCAGGTCGCGCGGCCTGACCGCCGACCAGATCCGCGAGCGCCTGGGGCGCCGAAACAAGGGCCTGAGCGAAGGCGCCATCTCCAAGAAGATCCGCCTCTTCGAAGAGGTCCCCGAGGGATCCGCGCGCAGGGCCATCGGCCGGCGTGAGCTCGGTGTCGAACCCGCCTACACCCTCCTCACCCACTACCAGGCCGAGGGCATCGAAGCTGCCTACCAGCGGATGCTGGAGCAGAAGATGACGGCCAAGGCCCTGGTCGACCTGGACTTCCAGTCGGTCACCACGCCCGCCCCGGACGCCCCCGGCACCGACGCGCTCCCCGACAGCGACCAGAGCCAGCACCCGCACACCGAATCCGGATCTGCCGCCGGAGAAGCGGAGCAGGAGACCTCAGCCAAGAGCGATGCGGCCGGCCACATCCCGACGCAACCCGCAGGAACCACCACCAAGCGAACCCAGCGCCCCGAGCCGAACAGCGCGCCCTCCGCCGGCACGAACGGATCCCCCTCGGCATCGGACCAGACCAAGGCCAACGACCTCCGCCTCACGTCAGCGGCCGCCCTCCTGGCCTCGGACAGGGACCCGGCGGGGATCCACCGCTCCATCTGCACCGCTCTGATCAACAACACCCCCGCCCCTGTGCTCGACCTCGCCAGGACCCTACTCGGCGACAGCCCGGACGACCTCGACCCGCTGCGCCTGGCGGAGGCTATCGCCGTAGCCGACGCGGAGATCCGTCTGGCCGAAGACACCGGGGGAGCGGACCTCAACTACCTCCGCGAACTGGTGCACCACGGATACCAGCCCACCCCGGGCGAGAGTGACCTGCTGAACGCGGGCACCTCGGCGGACCGGGCATGAGTCGGGAGATTCAGGACTGATGCGAGACCTTCTGTACCGCCCCAAGGGCGGCCCCGTCGTAGTCGGCTTTGCCAACGAGGGCGGAGGGACCCGCAAGACCAACGGTGCGGTCAACATCGCCGTGGAACTCGCCCACCGCGGGCTGAAGACCTGGCTCGCGGACGGTGACCAGACCATGGCCGCGAGCTGCTACCTCGGCTACGGCGTCACGAACAAGAAACACAACCCCGCGCGCGAGAAGGCGGTGTACGCCCGCCTGGAGCAGATGACGAACATCTACGACGTCCTCCACGGGAGGGCGACGCTCGCCGAAGCGACAGTTCCGGCCCGGCACCGCAGCCAGCCCGCCAGGGAGTGGGACTTCCTGGACGACGACTCCGATGACTGCTTCACCGTGATCCCCAACCTCCGCCTCGTCCTCGGATCCCGCGCGATGGTGGACGCCAGCAACGACATCACCAACCCCCGCAAGGGGCGGGGCGAGCAGTGGCTCAGGCGCGCGATCAAGGATGTGCCCGCCGGCGAAGTCGACGTGATCTGCGTCGACTTCCGCGGAACTTTCGACATCCTGGAGTACTCCGAGGTCGCCGCCTGCGACTTCATCGTCGGCTGCGTCAAACCCGACACCAAGGACGACGACACCCTCACCAGCCTCACCCGCTTCCTTGAATCGGCCAAGGAGAGGTTCGAGTTCTCCGGCGGCGCAGCAGACCTCCGCTACGTCATGATCAACGGAACCCAGCCGAAGAACCGAGGATCCCACTTCGGAGAGATCGTCGAAGACATCAAGAGCTTCTACGACGACCGGGTCCTGCCGACGATCTCGGAGTCCGTGATAGTCGGCGAGAGCGTCCGTTACCAAGAGGCCGTCCGCTACTACTGCGACTCCGAGGACGACAAGCCCGTCCAGGAGTTCAAGGCCGTCGCGGACGTGCTGGAGCCCCTTCTCAAGCGGTAGGCACCGCCCCGTGGGCGGGACACAGGGCCACCTGTGTCCCGCCCACGTCCGCGCCGCGGACCTTTCGTCGACGAAAGCTCGGGAGCGGACAACCAGAGCAACGCCCCTTTGCCCCGCCCCCAGCACTCCCGGGGGCGGGGCCGCGTCGTGGAACCGGTGAACCAACCCCAGCCCTACAGCAAGACCCTGTCGTAGCCCCGGGCACCGACCCCGGCGGCCAGGACTTTCATCACCAGCGCACCACCGGCGGCGTCAGCCCCGGTCGTCGGCCCGATTGCCCACACAAGGCCGCCATCCCGGACCAAGGCGCCCAGGTCCATCTCCCCCCGGGTCTTGTCCCGACCACCGCCCTGAACCGCCGCCACCCGCACACCGTCGCCGACCATGCCGCCTCCAAGGAACCGCGGCACCGCAGAGGCGCCGACCGAACCGCATTGTTCCGGAGCATGCTGACAGCAGCCGTACGACCGGCCGATATCCGGGAACGCTTCCAGGCACCCCGGCAAGCCGAGTAGCGTCGCCTGTACGACAACGAGAGGAGCAGCCGGTGAGCACCGCAGCCCAGCACACCGCCCCGACCCCGCCCCCCATGGACACCCTGCCCCAGCTGAGGGCAGCGCTGGCCGGCCTGGCCGCGCTCGGCATCGACACCCGGCTGGACCGCCTGGAGGAGGACCTCGCGACCACCCGGCTCGACCAGGTCCCGGCCCTCGCCGAGCGCTACCGCCAGTACGTGCGCCGCAACACGACCGAGCAGGCCGTCGCCGCACTGCGGATGCCCGTCTCCGCCTCCTTCGCCGAACTGCGCGAGAAGAAGGCGGCCGCCCGGTGACCACGTTCGTCGCCTTCTCCGACAGCGTGGAGAAGGAAGGCCTCCCCGAGCTCACCGAAGCCGAGGCCCAAGCAGTCCGCACCGTCCGCGCCCAGCTGGAGCTCAACCCGAGGACGGGGGAGAGGCGCGTCTCCTTTGACCCGCAGGCGGAGGACTACGTCGTCCACCTCGACGAAGCAGCCACCCGCGGACGGCCGGTCAGCATCCTGCACCGGTACCACCCCACCCTCGACGCCGACCTCATCTACTGGCTGGTCATCGGCCCCTGACCGACACCCCGCCGGCCGACAGCGCTCCCGGGGCCGCCGCCTCGCCCTCAGTGACCGCGAGGTAGCGTTGAGTATCCGAATGCTCCAAGCGACGGGCCCGGAAGCCGCCCAGCCGCTATGTCCTGTGACTACCCCCAGCTCACGTGAAACAGTGACCCCTTGAACATGAGTACGTGAGCAAGGGGGAACCAGTGGCCCGGC
The DNA here is from genome assembly GCF_040611255.1 of Kitasatospora sp. NPDC002965. Classification (NCBI taxonomy): domain Bacteria; kingdom Bacillati; phylum Actinomycetota; class Actinomycetes; order Kitasatosporales; family Streptomycetaceae; genus Kitasatospora; species Kitasatospora sp. NPDC002965. The sequence continues at coordinate 137,750 of NZ_JBEXNT010000001.1, forward strand.
CGGTCCTGAAGACGATCCACAGGTGGATGATCGGCGGCATTGCCGCCGGAGCGCTGCTCATCGCAGCGATCGGCCTCGGAGGCTCTTACCTCGCCGTCCGCGACGTCGCCAGCGACCAGGGCATGGGCGACTTCGCAAACGTCTTCCCGATCGGCATCGATGCCGGCATCATCATCCTCCTCGCGCTGGACCTGCTCCTCACCTGGCTCCGCATCCCCTTCCCACTGCTGCGCCCGACGGCGTGGCTGCTCACCGTCGCCACGATCGCCTTCAACGCCGCAGCCTCCTGGCCGAACCCGCTGGGCGTGGGCATGCACGCGGCGATCCCGGTGTTGTTCGTGATCATCTCCGAGGCCGGCCGTCACGCCATCGCACGCCTGGCCAGGTTGAGCTCCGACCGGTCGATCGAGAAAATCCGCACGATGCGGTGGGTTCTGGCGCCTGTTCAGACCTGGCGGCTGTGGCGTCGGATGCAGCTGTGGGAGATCCGCAGCCTCGACGAAGCGATCCACGGAGAGCAGGCCCGGCTCACCTACAAGGTCCTGGTTCGCCGCCGCAGGGGATTCAGGCCGTCGACGGGGGACCCCGAATCCCGCAAGCGGCAGAAGCTCGTCCCAGAGGCCCGGCTGCCGCTCCAGCTCGCCGATCTCGGCGTGCCGATGGCCGTCACCTACGAGGCGGGCCTGGCCGCCGTCGGCGTCGACGCCGAACCGTTGAGCCGCCTCCTCGCCCACCAGGAGCGCGCCCGCCAGCTCGCCACCTCCCCGCGCCAGGGCGACCAGGCCATTGCGCATGCGCAGCCGCGGCCGGGCGAGATTGCGCAGCGCAAGGCCCTTGCGCAGCCGGAACCCGAGCCGACTGCGCAGGATGATCTTGCGCAGGGAAGTTCTGCGCAGGCTCCGGAATCGGACGTCGAGCAGGCCGCTTCCGCGCAATCGAATCCGGTGTTTGTACAGGTCAAGGGCCATGTGCCCGTGATTGCGCAGATGGAGCCCGAGCAGGCCGAGGAACCGTTCGGCCTTGCGCGGCACTCCGAGGCGCCGGCCGGGGCGATTCCAGAAGACGATCTTCTGCGCATCGGCCATGCGCACGGCGCCCCGGCGGCACCGGCTGCGCAGAACGCCGTTGCGCAGCCTGCCACGGAGGCCGTCGCCGAGGACTGGCACCCGGCGGCTGCGCAGCCCGTTCCCGCCGCCCGGGTCTCGGCGCTCGGTTCGGCGGCCGGCCCGGTCGTCACCCAGCAGACCGATGACATCCTGAGGATCCCGTCCGGCTGGGCCGAGGGCTTCTTCACCTTCGTCACCGAGCGCCAGCGGCACCCGGAGCAGTCGGAGCTCGCGGACTTCCTCCACACCCGGGGCTTCAAGAGCAACAAGGCCGGGGACGGGCCGGTGAGCGCGGACAGCGTCCGGCGCTACTACAACCAGCTGTGCGAGCGGTTCCCGACCCCGGAGGACCCGATCCAGCCCAGCCTCGACCTGCAGGACATGCGGGTGTGAGCCGGTCGCCCGGCCGAACCGGCCGGGCGGCGTCCGGGCCACCCTCGCTGCGACGCTCGATCAGCAGGGCTTCGCCGGCCGGGTCCAGGTCACGCCCACAGTGATGCCGCCCGACTGGCTGCGCTTCGGCAGGGAACCGCGGGCAACGGCGTACGTCGTCCTGGAACATCCTCCGACCGAGCGGCAGGCCGTCGAATCGTGGTGCCGGGAGGCGGCTGCCTGGGCCCGGCACGGCGGCGGCGAAGCCCATCTCGCCACCGGCGCCGTTCTCCAGCACGACCGCTCCGCCGACATCGCGCAGCACTTCGCCCGCTCGCTGGCCCACAGCAGCACCGCGACCCTCACCTACCTCGACCACGCAGGGCCCAGCGCCGGCCGCGTGTGGGTCCAGCCCGACGGCCTGGCCGTTTACTAGGCCTACGACACCGGCACCGGGAGGGAGCAGCTCTTCGACCGGGCGAGGGAAGCCATCCTGGGCAACGCCGACCGGGCCCGGCTCGCCTACGCTGACATGCTCCCTCGGTGGGCCTACAGCTCGAACGATAGCGCCCGGCCCCTGCCGGCCCTCCCCATGCATGCCATGCACCGGAACACCGCGCTGTGGGCCCCGCGCCTGCCCGACATCCACCCCCTCCAACTGCTTACTGGCAGACACCTCGACCAGGCGCACGACCTGTCTGGCTGGAAGATCACCGAGGTCCACTCAGGTCGATTCCTCATTGAGACTCTCGACCTTGCCGCCTGATGCACGACGGGCAGGCCCTCGGAGGACGTGCTTGGGCGCGCCCGAACGGACTTCGGGGCCGCGATCGCCACGGAACGCGCTCTCCCCTGACCCCCAGCGAGAAGGGCTCTCTGCTCAGCCGGCCCACTTCCGGTCCGCGCCGTGTTCCGGTGCAGGGCCAGATCGATGTCATGGCCTCCACTGCGGCTGCCAGGTGGGGTGGCTCCAGAACGCGGCGAACGCCACCGCCCGCAGGGTCCACCCCAGCGCTTCGCTCCGGCCCGCCGCCCGGTCATCTCCGCCAGCCGACGACTGGGCCTCGAAGTTGGTGTCGAACACCTCCAAGACGCGCTTGACCGCACTGAGTAGTGCACGCTCCTCATCGGTTGCCTGACCGTCCCGCTCAGCGATGCGCTCGCGTAGGAAGGCCACCAGCGCGCGGTCACTGTCCAGTTGCGCCTCCCCCTGCACGATCGAGAAGAACGCCGAATCGTCTGATGTCACGTTCACCACCTTGTCCGGAGCCGGAGACGGTCACCACTGTAGGGGGCTGGCCGCGCGAGGAGACCCTGTCCTTCAGGGCCGGACAGGCTCGCGATGCTGGCCGGGTCGGCAACCATCCTGTGGCCGGAGAGCGACATGAAGCCGCCTCGCCGGCGGAGCCCAGGCCGGGTGCGGTGGATCAGCTGAGCAGCGAGGACACCGTTAGCGCTCCGACCAGTAGCGCTGGTCCGAGTGCCACCTCCGCCTTGCGTCCTGCGCCGGATCCGACTGCCATCACCAGGGCGTGCACGGCACCCAGCAGCAGTCCCGTGCCGATTCCCCAGAACACAGCCGACCAACTGTGCCAGCCCAGGACCGCGGCCAGCGACGGGACGAGCTTTGCGTCCCCGAGCCCCATACCCAGCAGAGCCAGCATGACGAACACCGCCCCCACCACGACTGCGGACAGCACCGCTCTCCCGAAGGCCTCCCACCGGCCACCCGTCGCGGCACTGAGGCACAGCAGCACGGCCACGCCCAGCCCCGCCGCCGCCGTGAGGTGATCCGGGAGCCGCTTCACCGCCACGTCCACCAGCAGCAGCGCCGTGCCCACCAGCACCAACCACAATTGTGCGGCCAACAGCCATCCCGAAGCGCCGGCACCCGCGACCGCGGCGGCCCCGGCACCTGTGACCGCTTCAGAAAGACCGACGGGCGGGCCGATTCGCCGGGTCTGCTCTCGGTTGCCACCTCTGTCCCCGGCGACGGCCAGGCCGTGCGGGCAACGCGGGTGGACCAGAACCCTCCGAACGGTGCCAGCCAATCCCTCGATCAACAGGCGCCCGCAGTGCGGGCACGTGGTTCGCTGGCCCTCGCGGACGGAGTAGACGAAGACAGCTGGCCGTATGGCGAGGGCGCCGACGGCGCACCCCGCAGCGGCAATCAGACCGACGGTGACGGGAGCCAGGGGCACAGGAACTCCTCAGTGCAGAGCTGATCTGGGGGAACACGACGGAGGGGAGGAGAGGGCCCAGCCGGTGGTCCGGCTGGGCCCTGAGGCGGTCAACCGGAGCGCTACACGCCTCTAACGGCCGCGAATCTCAGAGCACTGGATCCTGGGGAGTCGCCGGAGTCCAGGATCGGGGAGCACTGCTCGGACGATCATGATCACTTGCGGCCTCGGGGTTGGGCTCGCCCCAGCCCTGCCAAATGCCGGTCGTGGGGCTTGTTCATCAGAACCTGGACTTGTTCGGACAGTGCTCATGACCACCCCGATTCGCCCGGACAGTGCTCATGATCCGTTGACAGTGCTCACCGAAACGTGGACCCTACAACTCCGCTCGTGGTCTCCCGGACAGCGGTCAGGCGCCGGATCAGTGTGTGGGTCTCGGCCTGAAGACCAGCGAGCCGCCAGTCGGCTTCCATCTTGTGGACCCGGGCGATCACGTCCCGAACCGCCGAAGGGTGTCCAGCGCGATACTCCGTCCGCATCCACGCCCGGTACAGCTTCTCCGCTGTCGGCTCGACGCTGAGGCCGGTACCGATCGCAGCGCGGGCGGCGTCGACATCCAGGACCTCGTCACCGGCACGCAGCTCCGCGATCCGCTCGGCGGTGTCGACGATCCGGCTGATCATTGTCTGGGCCAGGGGGGCCGCCCAGGAGTGCTCAGCTGCGCCGGCGAATGGTTTGCCCCGTACCAGGCTCATCGCGGCTTCCAAATCGAGGACGCCGGCTGCCCCCTTCGGGATCCCGCGCTCGGCGAGGTGCATGAAGTTGGCCCAGTCCGAGGTGATCTCCGGGCTGAGCGAGAACATCGCCACACCGCGCGGCTTGTGCCGTACGTGTGGCTCGCCCTTGGCGTCCAGTCCGAGCCGGGACCGTAGCCGGGACACCTCCTCATTCACCATTTTCGGGGCCCAAGGCGTCACCGCGTTCATGGCGTTTCCGATGCTGCTCTGGTCACGTTCGTTGCGGAACATGAGGTAGGCGGCCAGCAGGACCAGCTTTGGCGGGACAACGGAGTTACCGATGCCGACGACCTGTAGCGGGCCCAGAACCTGAACCTCGGGAGAGCCCACCTGCTCGTCATCGGGCACCGGTTCGCGGACGACGTGGGCCCGGGCCCTGGCGGGAGCCGCTGTCTGTCCGGTCGTCGGGCCGTCGGCCGTCGACGGGACATCGACAGGCGCGATCTCTGCCTCCTGGTCGGAACCGAGCTCCGCTGGGGCTGCGGGCAACGCCCCTTCCGGGGCGTCCGGGCCCTCTTCCCGGTCCTTGACCACGGACAGATGACTGGACGCTGGTGTCGGTACGCCCCCCGCGTGGGCCTGGTCTGGGTCCGGCAGTTGCGCCCACGCGCCTTCAGCTGGGCGGGCCGGCTCAGTCGTCAGAGCGATGGCCGCCGTGAGTTGCCGATAGGCCTCATCGGTGACCCGCTGCAGGGCGACCTGCACGCCCAGCGGCTCCAGCAACTGCGGCTCGGCCACCGAGGCGTCCAGGATCTGGGCATCGGGGAAGAAGTCCGCGGCGCCTTCGGCCGGGAGAATTACCGCGATCCGATGGCCGCGCGCCTTCGCGACCAGGTCGGCGAAGGCGTACAGCTCCTCGTGGCTCGCCGTGATGGAGGAGATCACCATCCAGGGCAGGGGCTGCTCGCCGCCTTCGTTCACGGCTTGATGGGCCTCGATCAGCACCCGGGCCAGATCGGTCGTGGCGTCCGTCAGGCTCGGGGTGTACATCACCCGGCAAGCCGGGAGGAGCTGCTGCAGCTCCAGACCGAAACCGCAGGTCCGGACCTCGACGTGGCCGCCCCATGCCGATGTGCCCGCCTCCATCGCGATCCCGCGGGCGACCTCGCGGACCTGCTGCTCGGAGCCCTTCAGCAGGAGTACACCGGCCTGTGGGAGGTTGACCAGGACGTGGGTGCCGTCGGTGGTCGCACCAATTGTGGACAGGCCCGGGTAGGGCGCCGGGATGTCCTGGACCTGCTCGTCGGCCAGCAGATCGGCCCGGGAGCCACGCACGCCCCACCAGCCGTCGGGACGGTCGGTGAACGGCGAGAGCGCCTCCTGGGAGGGATCGTCGACCAGGATCTCAACGCGGTCGGCGGACACCTTTGCACCATGGACGACGGGCAGGGAGTTCGGGCTTCGCGCGGCGAGGGTGCGCAGTGCTAGGTCCAGAAGCTCGACACTGGCCGGGGAGGCAGTACGGTCGAGCATCTGCTCCGCGGGGCTGGTGGATTCCGGAAGCGCGATCGTCTCGCCAGTACGACGGGCGTTCTGCTGTTCGCGCCGCCTCCAGGCGATGACACTGAGCAGGCCTGCGCCGAGCAAGGCGCCGATTCCGCTGGCGACCTCCACGGATACAGCGGCGTGGGATTGCTCGGGCAACGTCTGGCTCGTCTCGGCTGGCGCAGCGGGGACGCCTGCGGGGGCGGGAGCAGGGGTGCTGAGTTGTGGTGCCGGGCTGTCAGGTTGAGCTGAGGGAGTTCGAGTGGCCGGATTGGAGGTGGGCGGCTCATCAGGGGCCGGTGGAGCAGTGGAGGGGACGTTTTGGGGGGACTCCACCGTGGCGGGCGCCGTAGGGAACGGTGATGCCGTTGGCGACTGCCCTGGCTCGGACTCCGGGACGGTGGGCCCCGCACTGCCCGTCGGCGCGGGGATGATGATCTGCCAGCCAGCCTCGATGTGATCGGCGTTCTGCAAGTGCCCCCCGCCGGGCTGCTCGACAGAGCTGGTGGCCTCCACCAGCTCGGGGTAGCGATCGGCGTCGCCGAGCTCGCGTTGCGCGATCGCTGAGAGGGTTTCTCCCTGCTGCACGTTGACGGTACGAAGGCCGCTGGCCGTGCCGGACGGCCCGGGCGGGGCAGTTCGCTCGACGGCCTCGCCGGGCAGACGCAGCGTCCAGCCCGGCTGGAGCATCCCCCGCTCGTCGACCTGCGGGTTGAGCGCGGCGATCTCGTGCCAGCGGGTGCCGTCGCCGAGGTTGGATTCGGCCAGGTCCCACAAGGTGTCCCCGGCGACGACCTGGTGGACCGGTCCGGTCCACGCGTCCGGCGCGGTCGTCGGGGACGCGGACGACTGGCCGGTGGCGTGCTGGGGCGCGGTCGCCGCAAGCGGTGCGGCCGACGCGGCGGGCGCGGCGGCGAAGGCCGCCGACGTCGGCAGCAGCAGCGCGACGCCGGCGACCAAGGACGCCGCGAGGCGCTGGGTGGCACCCAGGGCCCGCACCCGCGGGGCGCGGCGGTGGCGCAGCAGTGCGCCGACCTCGACCAGGGTGGAGCCGACGAAGCTGAGCCAGCCGAGCCAGCCGAGGATGGTGAGGGCGCCGATGAACAGGCCGCCGCTGTCGGGGGAGGTCAGTGCAGTGGTGACGTCGGCCCAGGACGGGATCTGGTGGGGGAGGGTGCCGGTGTGCCACAGCAGGTAGGGGACGGCGCCGAGCAGTGCGAGGAGCGCGGCCAGCGAGAGGAGGCCGCGCAGGGCGGCGGTGATTCGGGAGACGGTTCGGCGGGGCAAGGGGGGTCAGCCTCCCTGGACGATCAGCGCGGCGCTGCCGCGGCCGGTGACGGTGGAGCTGCCCGGCCACAGCAGCGGTTGGTAGGTCTGGGTGACGGAGACGATGATCGATCCGTCGCCGCCCCAGCCCACTGTTCCACTGGCGCCGGCGGACTTGAGGTAGGCGAGGGCGGCGTTCTGGGCGGCGGCGCGGTCGACGGTGATGCCGCCTCCGGAGATGGCCTGGCCGGCGTTGACGGACTGGGCGCCTGCGCGGGCGGCCTCCTGGGCGGCGGACTCGGCGTGGTTGAGGGCGCTCAGCTTGCCAGCGCCGTCGACCACGAGTGCGAGGAGCAGCATGATGACGACGGCGCAGACGGCCACGAACAGGCTGATCGCGCCGCCGTCGCCGCGCGGGCGGCGCCGGGTGCGCGGGTGGCGGGTGGTCATGCGGGCCGTCCCCGGTAGGCGTCGATCGGGCTGCTGAAGGTTCCGGTGACGGTGCGGCTGCCGGGCAGTCCGGGTAGGGCGAGGTCGGCCAGCGCGACGGTGCAGCTGACGGTGACGTGCACGCTGGACGGTGTGCCGAGCGGGGCGCGGAAGCCATCGGTGGGGACGTCGACCTTCAGCTGGTCGCAGCGCAGACCCTGGTCCTGGAGGGTCTGCTGGGCGACGCGGGTGCCGGCCGTCTTCGCGGTGGCGCCGTCGCGTTCCAGGGAAGCGGCGCGGGCGGCGTTGCGCGCCGCGGCGTCGACGGTGCTGTCGGAGAGGTGGATGCGGCCGGCGGCGACGATCAGGAGCAGCATCGCGATCAGGACGGGCGCCAGGATGGCGAGTTCCATGCTGACGCTGCCCCGGTCGCCGGTAGGGCGGCGCCGTGTGTGGGGGACGTTGGTGGTGCGTTTCATGGGGCGGTCACCCGCTCGCGTGCGGCGGAGGCGTGCTGGCGGACGGTCAGACTCAGGCCGGGGATCCAGGTCTCGACGCGGCCGCTGACCTCGATGCGCACCGTCGCGCCGTCGCTGCCGGTGACCGCGCGCTGGGCGATGCCGCCGCCGGCCCGGTCGAGGAAGTCGCTGGCTGCGCCGGTTCCCTGGGCGATGGTGGCGCCCTGGACGCGGGCGCGTTCCACGCCGCGCTGGGCGGCGGACAGGGCGACGGAGCGGGCGTGGTACCACAGCCCGGTCTGGATGATCATGAAGATGGCGAGCATGACGGCGGGGAAGATGATCGCGAGTTCCAGGGAGACCGCGCCGCGGTCCCCGGGGCCGCGCCCCCGCCGGCGGCGGGCCCGGGGTGCCGGGCGTGGTGTGGACAAGGGGTGCTCCTGCAGGTCGGCGGAGGGGGAGGGTTACTTGATCTGGCCCTGCTTCTCGGTGAGCTTGCCAGTGAGGAAGGTGCCCAGGCCGATGGCGAGCAGGACGAGGATGCCCACGAGGATCGCCGCCTCGATGGACATGCCGCCCTTGTCCCTCTCGGTGCGCAGCCGGTTCGCGGTGTGGCGGATGTGGGTCGTGAACGCCTGGACGACGGGGTCGGCGCTGGCGGTGAGGGCGTGGAGGGTGCGGTGCTTCAAAGCGCGCATGGCGGAGCCTTTCTGGTCGTGGTCGCGGTGGTCAGGCGGCCATGATCCGCGCGATGGCGGGGTAGCCGATGTAGAGGGACATGAGGAGGACGAGCACCGTCACCGGGATGATCATTTTCTCGGAGGCGATGTTCGCGGAGGTCTGGGCGTCGGTCAGGAGCGCTCCGCGCAGGCCGGACGCCTGGGCCTGAAGGGTGCTGTACACGGAGGCGCCCTCCTCGCCGGCGACGGCCATGATGTCGGCCGGGGCGCCGAGCTCGGGCACGCCGAGTTCGTCGGACAGCTGGCGCAGCCCTTCCCACGGGGGGAGGCCTGCGAGCTCGGCGCTGGTGAGGGCATCGCGCAGGCGTGAGTACACCCAGCCCTCGCCGATGGACGCTGCCTTGCGCAGGGCCTCGCTGGGACCGGCGTCGGCGGCCCGTTCCAGGCACACCAGTTCTAGGTAGGACGCGACGGCGTAGCGGAACTCCTGACGGGCGGAGGCCGCCTCCTCCCTGACGTTCAGGTCCGGGACGAGCCAGGCGACTGCGGCCAGGGCGAGGCTCAGGAGGGCGGGCACGGTGAACGACAGGTGGCCGCCGGCCAGGGTGATGACGGCCGGCACCAAGGCGGGGAACAGCAGTCCGAGGAGGGCGAAGCCGATCTTCTGGCCGACGTGCTGGGCCGGGGTGCGGCCGAGCAGGTCGAGGTCGCGGCGCGGAAGCCGGATCACGCCCTCGCCGACCTGTCCGATCAGCCTCGCCCCGAGCCGGTCCAGGGCCGAGCCCACCGCCCCCGGGGAGGCGGCCGCTCCCGGGCTGGAGTGTTCCAGACGCCGGGCGTCCATGCGGCGCAGCAGGTCGGTGAGGTCGGGCCGGGTGCGGGTGGCACCGGCGATGGCGACGGTGACGCCCAGGCCGACGACGGCCCCGGCGAGGATCGCGGGCGCGGCGGGGATCACGAGGCCTCCTTCGTCGAAGCGGAACCCGTGGAACCCGTGGTGAGGAACCGGGGCGCGGGCTTGGACATGGCCATCCGGCGCATCCAGATCAGCGTCCCGACGAAGGAGGCCGCCAGGACGAGGAGGAACAGGTGCCCGAACGGCGTGCTGTAGGGCTCGACGTAGCTGCCCGACAGGACGGACACGCCGAAGACACCCAGACAGAAGAGGCTGACCCAGCGCAGGTTGGCGCGGGGCTTCTCCCGGTCGGCCTCGATCTTGCGGCGCATCAGGACTTCCTCCGCCAGCTGACGAGCGAGGATCTTCAGCGCGGTGCTCAGCCCGGCCCCGCGGTCCTGGACGTGACCGATCATCAGGGCTGCGACGGAGTCGGCCGAGGCGTCGTCCATCTCGTCGGCAAAAGCCCGGTAGGCGTCCTGGGGACGCCAGTTCGACGCCAGACGGGAGGCAAGGCGAGAGATCTCGGGGGCGATCCGCCGGGGCACGCTGCGCAGGCTGCTCGCGACGGCCTGCTCCAGGCTGATCCCGGCGGTGTGGATGTCGCTCAGGCGCCGCACCCACTCCTCCAGTGCCTCCAGGCGCTCGATCTGGCCCTTGCTGCCGCGTCCGGGCTGCAGGATCCACGGCATGCCGAGCACGGCGGCCGCCGTCAGCAGACCGCCCAGCAGCCACGAGGAGAGCAGCCATACCAGCAGACCGACCGCGACGGAACCGCCGACCAGCAGACGCCCGCGCCCGCGAAGCCCGGCGGGAACGGTCAGCAGACGACGCCGCAGCGGCCGCGCGGCTGCGGGCGTGGTGGAGCCGACGGCGCCGGCCACCGCCAGCAGCACGCCGAGAATCGCGACGGTGCCGCTCACGGCGGCGAGCAGCGCGGTGGGGGAGAGGTTCACAGCCGGGTCACCGTCTTCAGGGGCTGATCCCAGCCGCCCCATGGCTGCTGGAAGATGCGCCGGTCCAGGCCTGCGCGTTCCAGGTCCTCGATGCACTGGGGGAGCATGATCGGTACGGCGCGCGGCTCGCGGTGCGTTCCCTCCTCCCGGGGGCCGAAGATCGTCTGGCGGGAGGGACGTCCGCCCTCGCCGACGCCGGTGATCTCCACGACCTCGGAGACGAACCGGTGCCGGCTGCCACCGATGCCGGTCTCGTCCACGAGCCTGACGTAGATCACGAAGTCGACGGCGTTCGCGATGATGCGGTAGGCGAGGGAGTCGGTCATGTTGTGGCCCGCCTCCATCGCGAGCATGACGAGGCGTTCGATCGTGAGTGCCGCCGAGCGGGCGTGGACGGTGCACATCGAGCCGCCCTCACCCTCGTTCATCGCGTGCAGCATCGGCAGGATCTCCGGGCCCCTCACCTCGCCGACCATCACCCGGCGCAGCGACATGCGCAGGCTCTGCGCGAAGAGGTCGCTGAGGGTGATCTCACCGACGGGCCGGCCGGCGGCGTCGCGCTCGCCGTTGCCCTCCCGTCCTTCCAGGGCGACGACACTCGGTCCCTCGGTATCGGTGTGCAGCCACAGCTCGTACTCGCCCTCGATGGTGCCGATCCGCTCGCCGCGCGGAATCTCGCGGGCCATGGCCCGTAGCAGGCTGGTCTTTCCCACGCCCTGGCTGCCCGCGATGATCACGTTCTTGCGGGCCCTGACCAGTGTCTGGAGGAAACTCTCCAGGCAGGTGTCGATGGTGCCCCAGCCGCGCAGGTCCGCCAGGCGGTGGGAGCGGGTGCGGTGGCGGCGGAGCACGATCTGCGGGCGCGGGCTGACGTCGAAGCCGGTGGCGGCGAGGCGGGAGCCGTCCGAAAGGCGCGTGTTGAGCATCGGGCTGGCCGGAGTGAGCGACCTCTCGCCCTGCCCCTGGGTGCGGACCAGCTGGTTGACGAGCTCGATGAGTTCCGCGTCGTTGTCGGCGACCGCGGGGACCCGGCGTCGGGGGCGGTCGCGGTAGTCGACCTCGACCACGTCGCCGTTGATCAGGATGTTCTCGATATCGGGGTCGTTCAGGAGCGGCTGGAGCCGGCCGGCTTGGAACAGCGCCTCGAACACCGCGGTGCGGACGGCCTGTTCGTCGCTCTGGCTCAGGGGCCCGGACGTGGCCGCGTAGTCGGTGGCCCAGAGGCTGACCTCGGTGTTGACCAGGGACTGGCCGAGCTGCATCCGGTCGTCCTGCGACATACCGGGCCGGTCGGCGGTGGCCTTCGCGAGGCGCTGGGCGACCCGCCCGCGCAGGGCCACGATCTCGTCGTAGGACACGGGCAGCGCGTCCTGCCCGCCGACGACGACCGGTCCCGGCACCACAGCGGTACCCGCGGCGGAAGCAGGCGCCGGCACCGCGGGCACACTCCAGCCGGTGCCGCTCTGGCCGGAGAGCAATGCGTCGCGGAACCGGTCCTGCCGGGTGGCGGGCCCGGAGGCAGGGGCGGCGAGGGTGTTAGACACGGGGCGCCTCCAGGGTGGGCCGCGGGGCGATCTGCACGCGGCGGCGGGTCGCGGCGATGGTGATCTGCTCGTGGGCCGAGCGGCTGGCCCGGATCAGCGGGGCGAGAGCGAACCGGCCCCGGACCCGGCCGCCGCTGCCCAGAGCGTCGGCCGTCTCCGGGTCGTCCGGCAGGGTCGCCACCACCGGCACACCGAGGGCGGCGGCGACCTCGCTGGCCTTGAATCCGACCTCCTCGATCAGCACCAGGCCCAGGGCGCCGGCCCCCGTGCCGTGCCGGTCGAGGTCCTCGCGCAGCACCCGCACCACCGGTGCCGCGGCCGCCACCGCCGGTGCGCTGGCCCGCACCACCAGCAGCACCAGGTCCGCCAGGCGCAGCAGCGGCGCGGGGGAGTAGAGGGAGCTGAGGCGGTGTGAGGACTCCACGACCGCCCGTCCCGCGTCCACCAGGACGTCGTAGCCGTCCTCCTCCATCACCCGCAGCAGCCGGTGCAGCGGCTCCCACGTGCCGGCTAGGGACGGGGCCTGGGCCGGATCGGTCAGCCCCGGCAGCAGCAGCCGGTACCCGTCGGCGTCCAGCGCGACCAGGTGCCGCTCGAAGACCTCCGGGAGGCTGCCGTCACGCTCGGCGGTCGCCAGCCGGTGCAGACCCACCGCCGCCGTCGCCGCCCCCTGCAGGTAGCCGGCCCGCACCGTGCCGCCCGATGGGTCGCACTCCGCGAGCACCGTCGCCCTCGGACTGGCCAGCGCCAGCGCCAGGGCGGTCGTCGTCACCCCGCTGCTCTTCGCCGACAGCAGTGCCACGATCATCAGGGCCTCGCCTTCACGACCAGAGCGATTCGCCCGGTCGCCGCCCATGCCGCCACGACCGGGCTGTCCACCGGCGTGACCGCCAGATCCACCACGCGCGCGCCGTTCGGATCCGGCTCACCGACCTGCACCACGACCGCGCTGATCGTTGAGGGCCGGACCGCGGGTGCGGCCTTGTCCTCCTGCGGCGCGGGCGTGGAAACCACCAGCACCTCCTCGCCTGCCTGCAGCGCCTGCGCCGGGAGCTGCCCCGGCTTGGCGAGCACACCGACCAGGTCCTTGCCGGCCCGCAGCGGCTGACCCGCGCGCACCGACGCATCCGTTACCAGCGACCCGGCGGGCAGGTCGCCCGCCGCCGTCTTCCCGACGATGTCCTGGCTACGGCTGACCGGTACTGGGTGAAGCGCAGGGTCGGCGACCATCGTGGCGCTGCGCAGGTCCTCGGCCGTGATGACCCGGCCGGACGGGATGTCCCGGGCCACCGCGATCACCTGGGTCCGCTCGCCCGCCTGGTTGACGAGGAACGCGGAGACGAGGCCGCCGACGGCGGCCAGGGCGACGCCGACGGCCACCAGCGCCGGGCGGCGGCTGCGGCGCGGTCCGGTGTCGGCCACCGGCAGCGGCCCGGCCGGAGAGCCTTTCGCGGGGTCGGTGGCCGGGGCCCGTCGCGGCCTGGAGAGTGTGGGTGTACGTGCCATCAGGAGTCCTTGAAACGTTCAGAGGCCGCGGGCAGGGCCGCAGCGGCATCGAAGGGGGACGTCAGTCAGTGGGTGTTGAGGGCCTGGGCCTCGGCGATGGCCACGGCGGTCGCCGCCGTGCGGTCGGTCGCGATCCGGCCCGATGCCCCCGTGGTGGACGTCCAGTCCACGACCCACTTGGAGGTCGCGCCGATCGCGAACTGCCCGGCCCTGCCGTAGGTGTGGCCGCACTCGGGCGCGGCCGTCCCGTAGGACGGCTGGTACGCCTTGCCCGGGGTGGTACAGGTGACCGTGGCGCCGTCGCCGGTCGTCCAGACGATGCGCTCCACGTGCGCGGTCGCGGTCACGGTCACCCCGCCGGCGGACGCCGTCCCGGTCTTCGGGCCCCAGGTGGTGTCGCTCGGGACGTTCCACAGCCACACCGGTAGCCCTACCAGGCTGGTGGAGCCAGGCTTCGGCGCGATGCCGATGTTCGCGCCGGTCAGCCGCATCGCCTCCACCACCTGCTGGGCGAGCTGCGCCGGGTCGACCACCGCGCCGCCGCCTTGGCCGGGCGGAGGCGTGGCGCTGTAGGCGGTTCCGCCCATCAGCTCGGCGCCCTTGGCCAGGCAGGTGCGGTTGTACAGGGCCCCCTGCCCAGGTTGCCAGCCGGCCGGAAGCCCGATGGCGAGCTGCCACTTGTAGCTGTCCGGTGGCGGCTGCGGGTCGAACGCCTGCCAGTAGCAGCGGTCCGACGGATTGAACCACCCGTACCTCTCCGCGAAGCAGGGGACCTCGCTCTCGTCGATCACGCAGACCGCCTTGCCCCCACCCCCGCCTCCACCGGATCCACCACCAGTGGTGGCGCCGCCCGTCCCGCCCCCGGAGCCGCCACCGCCGGGTTTCGTTCCGCCGCCGCCGGCATGGATGTTGCAGTCCGGGATGAGAGGGGGGCACTCGACGCCGTCTTCGGCCCACGCGGCCGAAGACGGGAGTGCGAGCGCTGCCAGGACCAGAGCGCCACCAACGGCGACACCCCGGGTCCTGGTTAGCACGTCTGCTCCCGGTCGTAAGCCGCATCCGTGACCAGCCATTTGCCATCGAGGAACATGGTGACGGCATTCATGACGTGGCGAGTCTTGCCGTCGGTCGCTGACGGCTGGCCTGTCGTCCTGTCGACCGGCTGGAAGTTGGAAGTGTCCACACAGTCGCGGATGGTGACCCGGCTCGGCTTACCCGCCAGATCGAGAGTCTGGACCTGCGGTACGAGAAGCGGCTTGCCCTTCACCACCATGTTGTTCTTGTCGTAGTAGGCGACTGCCACCTTGAACCCGGCCAGTGCCTTGTCGGCCATGTAAGCCTCAAGATCGTCGACTCCGTTCAGCGACCCGGCACCGTACGCCTTGACCGTCACGGTCCACATGCCGCGGTAGGCGGCCAGCGCCCCTTCCTTGGCGTCTGCGGTCGGATCCGGAGCGCTTGACGTGGGCACTGGTGTCGTCGCCGTCGGAGTGGTCGACAGCGGTGGCGTGGAGACAGGTGCGGCCGTCGTGTCGGCAGTCGAGGAGCAGGCGGCCGTGCCGCCCAGCGACAACGACAGTGCCACGAGGACGGATGCTGATCGGTGCAACCTACGGAGTCGCGAGGGGATGTGCTCGGGTACGCCGGGGTTCTGTGCCGATTCTTCAACTGTTCCAAGACTCACGTTCTCTGCCCAACTCGCGTCGATCCGGCGTGAACCGGCCTGAATTCGAATTTGACCCAGATATGACAGATCAATGGGTCGACGGGCGACCCCGGCCGTGCCGGGGGAAGCCACGCCAGTTCTCCGACCTGCGGCTGCCCGTGCACTGCATTGCCTGTGTCACGTGCCTAACACGCCTGATCCGCCCCCCGTTACTCAGCTGTGTGGTGGCGATAGGCGGCGACAAGGCTAGTGCGGTGTGCACGTATGACCGAATCGCCCCGACAGTATTCGCCCCAGAGCTTCAGCATGGTCACAATACGCAACTTTTGAGTCGCTGTCTGCATGATTTCGGTCATGGCGCGTGTGCTACTGGCATAGTCGCGCGACAAATTGGTGCAAAGGTAGCGAACTTATCTAATGGCATGCCAGTTGACGACTCGGACCAATCGGACCGCAGTCTGGGTCACTCCCTGCTGGGTCCGATTCACCGATTCGGATGCAGCAGGGGGCCGGGCCGGCCGAGCGTGATCTGCTGGGCAGCGACGCCACCTTGCCGCGTAGTGAAGCCGAGCTGAACGGTCTGTCCACGTTGTCTTCTCCCGGTCTGGCATGGGTTCGGGCGCGTGCACTTGACGATGACTATGGTGGCGCGGGGACGAGACTGTTGTCCTGAGTAGCTGTACTCAGGCCGCTTCGGTACATCGCGACGATCAGTCGCACCTGGCCGTTGCCCGTGGGTTGCGGGCCGACTGGACATCCGGCCTCTCGGCTACTCGGCCCGATTCGTTGGTTTGGGTGCAGCGGGCGGCCGTCCCGGGCCTCGTCGGCGCGGGGTCTGAGTTTTCGTCAGTGTCACCGCGGGGCCGCCGCCGGGCGGCGGCGTCCCGCCTTGCTGCAGTGCGGGGCCGCCGTTTCCGAGGGAATTCAGGAAAGCGAGCACCACTGCGTCCTGGCGCTGTGCTCGCAACAGGCGCTCCTCGGTCGGCTGGGCCTGCACGGCCCGGTTCGCCGATGCGGTCATCCGTCCGATCAGCTGGGGGCTGTAGTAGTCCTTGAAGACCTTCTTGACCTGCGGTCCCTCCACACGCAGCGGGCCGACCGGAGCGCCGTTGACGGTGACCTGGACGTAGTGCTCGAATCGGCGCAGCTCGGCGACGGCGGCCGGGTCGACCATGCCGTGCCACTCGTCAGTGACCGTCTTGATCGCGGACATGGCGCCCGCGGTGGTGCTCACTACCGAGCTGTTCTGCATCAGCGATTCCCGGGTGGTCGGCTGGACGCGGCCCAGGTGTTGGACCATGACGTGCAGCCGGACCTTGAACTTTCTTAGCTGCTCGGTGATGCTCGCGAAGGTCGGCCCTCCGGCCGGGTCGAGGCTGATGAGCTCGTCGGCGAAGACGTGGAAGGGTCGCCGGTCGTCCTCGGCGGTGTCACGGCGTGACAGGCCGTCACGCAGGAGATCCTGCATGATCATCGAGATGAGGAGGCGGTCGCTCGGCCCGGTGCCCTCCAGGCACAGCCACACGATCCTGCCGTCGTCCATCGCCTTGCGGATGTCGTAGGCGCCGGTGGGGTTGCCGAGGAAGGCCCGGGTGACCGGGTTCGCGGCCAGCCGGTCCAGCGGGTTGGTCACCGGAGCGAGGACGTCCGCCGGGTAGGTGGCGAACGTGGTCTCCCACCAGCGGCGCTGCTCGGCGGAGAGCATGTCCAGGATCGGGCGCTGCACCTCCTGGTCGGTGAGCAGGGTGCGTACCTGCAGGAGCGTGGCCTGCGCGTCGGGGCGGCCGGCGTTGCAGGCGGCGAGGTTGTGGGCCACCAGGGCCTCGATGGCCTTGGTGAGGATGGTGGCGGCCCGCGGGTGGGTGGCTTCGCTCCAGGACAGGGCCGTGGCGAGGGCGTCGACCGCGGCGGTGACGGTCCTCGCCGGGTTCTGGCCCCGGTCCATGCCGATCATGTTCCAGCTGGGGATGACCGCGCCCGGGTCCTCCGCCCGGGCCAGGTCGATCCGGCAGACCAGGGGGGACAGGGCCGGGTGTGCCAGGTAGGGGGCGACGGAGCGCCAGGTGTCGCCGTGCGGGTCGACGAACAGCACGCCTTCGCCGGCCAGGGCTACGGCCAGCGCCTGGACGAGGGCCCACTCGGTTTTGCCGTAGTTCGCCTTGCCCACCTTGACGGAGAAGAGGAACTCCGCGAGCAGGCCGGCGATCAGGCGCCGGCGGCCGTCGGGGTACTTCAGGTAGCCGTGCGGCACCAGGGACTCGCCGGGCACGTAGTTGGGCAGCTCGGAGGCGAGCACGGGGAGCACACTGTGCGCGGTCGGGGGCTTGAGGAGTCCCTGGAGCTCGGAGATGTGTACCCAGTTCGGCTTGCGGGGGGCCACCTGCCCGGTGGTCCAGCGCTTGTCGAAGGCGTCGCGGCGGTGGCGGCTGTCCGCGCTCCAGGTCAGCCAGAGGAACCGGCCGGCGTCCTGGGCGAGCCGGCTGCCGTCGCCGAACACGTCCATGGCGGCGGTCAGCTGACCGAGCAGCTGCCGGGCACGGCCCTCCATGGTGGAGGTGCAGCGCACCAGCACCTGGATCCGCACCAGTCCCCGGGAGCTGGCGAGCCGGCCGAGCGCCTTGTCGGTGTTGAGGGGCTGCGGGCGCGGAGGGGGGATCAGCGGAGGCCTGCGGGCCGACGACGGCTCGAACAGGCTGGCCAGCTGGAAGCGCCAGGAGTCCTGGACGTCCTGGGCGTCGGTGGCGGCGTGCCCGGCGGCCTTACGGGCCCGGGTCCGCTCCTTGTCCCGCGCCTCGTGGAGGATCTGCCACTGGCGCAGCTTCACCTGCCAGCCCGGGATGGGCTGCAGGTCGAGGACGACTTCCGCGACCTCGCCCAGCTCGGTACGGATGTCCGCGACGGCGTCGATGACCGGCTGGAGCGGATCGGGCTCCAGCGGCACCTCGCGCAGCGCCGCCGACGGTCGGCCCCTGAGCACGAACTCGGCCCGCACGGCGTGCAGGCGCTCGGTCTTCTCCTCCTCCTCGCTCTCTGCGGCCTTCATCCGCCGCTCCTTGCGCGGCTTCTTCCTCTCTTCCTTCCGCGCCTCCGCCTCCGCCCGTACCTGCTCGGCCCACGAGTCCTCGGCGGGTGCCGCCTTCTCCACCGTGACCTCCTGGTAGCGGCTGTTGCGCAGCAGGGTCGCGGCGTCGCAGTGTGCCTCCAGCGAGTACTCCAGCGGGGTGCTGCCGTCCGCCCTCAGGCGTACCCGCACCCGCTTGGCCGCCTTCGGCGCCCACCACGGGCCCTTACCCGCGGCGCGCAGTACGACGGCGGCCTGGCGCCAGATGTCCTCAGGGCTCGGATCGAAGCGGCGTGTGGGCGTGAGGATGAAGCGCTGCCGGTCGGCCAGGGTCTTCATGAGCAGTCGGTAGCGGACGACGAAGGCCGTGATCGCCACCGGCGTGACCCCCAGGAGCACAAGGTCGCCGTTGTCGGACAGCCAGCCGGCCGTCGCGGACGCCCACGACCACGCCGCCCAGGAGACGTCGACGAGCGTCTGAGGAAGGCCGGATGCGGTGTTCGTGCTCATCGTCGGGGTTCCCAGGTGCCGTTGACGAGGGTGAAGGTGACGAGGGCGGGTCGGTGGTCGCCGTACTCTCCGGTGGGGGAGGTCCCCGCCCACAGCAGGTCGACCGCGGCGTGCTCGGGGTCCCCCTTGGCGGTGTGGGCGATCGTCGCCTGCACCCGGAACCCGGTGTAGAAGTACGGGCGCCCGCCAACCCCTTGGACCACGGGGAAGTAGTCAGGCCATCTCTGGCGGCCCTCGCCGGTCGCCTCCGCCGTCCACACGTCGCGGGCCAGCGTGCTGAGCTGCTGGGCGGTCTCGGCCGGGAGGTCACTGGCGCGCTGCGCGTTCAGGGCCGCCTGGATCGCGGCGTCGCCCTGCGGGCCGTCGCCCGCCGCCGCGACGCCCGAGGACACCTGCGCGGTCGCAGTGGCGCCGGCCGCCGGTTCGGGTGAGGGGGCCTCGCCGGTGGGGGGAACGGTGGCGGAAGCGGTGGCGGTGGGGCTGGGGTTGGGGGCGGGAGGTGTCGGGGCCGCCGTCGGTGTGGTGGCGGGGAAGTGGGCGGTGCTGTGGGGGCTGCTTCCCGGGACGATCAGGGCGAGTCCGGCGGCGAGCAGGACTGCGGCACCGGCGGCGGGAACGGCAATCGAGCGCTTTGTGCACATTTGTGATGGTTTCTCTCATTTCAGGACGCGGGCGCCGCCCGCGTAGTCGTAATTCCAGACCGCAGCCTGTTTGACCGAATCGCCCGGTTTCGGGGCATTTAGCATCTGCCCGCCGCCGACGTAGAGGCCGACGTGGTAGATGCCCTGCGCGGAGTTGCCGAAGAAGACCATGTCGCCGGGCTGCAGGGCGCTGACGCCGGCAGAGGCCGGGATACGCTGGCCGACGCCCGCTTGTGCGGATGCGACACGGGGGAGCTGGACGCCGACCTTCGAGAAGGCCCAGACCATCAAGCCGGAGCAGTCGAAGCCGTTTACCAGCCGGCCGTCCTGGCCGCCCTGCGAGCAGCAGATCCCCGTGGTCGGGCCGCTGGCGTCGCCGCCGCCCCACGAGTAGGGCACTCCGGTCTGGCTTCGGGCCGCCTCGATCACGGTCCGTACCTGGTCCGAGACATCGCCGATCGGCGCCTGGGCACCCAGCGCTGCGTACTGGTCCCGCCACCGCAACACTTCGTCCACGTAGGCGTTCGACGCGTTGTAGCTGTACACCGCCTTTCTGAGCTGCGCGTTGTCGGTCAGGTCCCGGCCGTCGCCGCACAGGTACAGGGCGGCGGCCAGGGTCTCGTCGTCTGCGTTGTTCGGGTTCGCCCCGCCCTCCGGGCGGACCCGGGCGGCGTACCCCGCGAACGTGGACGGCAGGAACTGCATCGGACCGACGGCTGCGTCGAACTGGCTGTTGCCGTCCCACCTCCCGCCGTCGGAATCCGGGATCGCCGTCGTGTTGCCACCGGCGCCCGAGCCGTTGAGGGTCGGGCCGATGATCGACGGGGTGATGAGCCCGGCGGGGTCGATCTGGTGACCGGCGGCGTGGTTCGACTCGACCTTGCCGATGCCGGCCAGCAACTGCCAGGACATCCCCTTGCAGGCCGGGGCCATCTGCGGCACGGCCCCGGTGGCTCGCACGTAGGCCTGCACCATCCGGCCCGGGATGTCGCTGATCATCCCCACCGGAGCGGTGCTGCCCGGGTCCGCACCGTCGATCATGCTGATGACGGACAGGGAGATCAGCCCGAGCACCATCAGCACCCCCAGGCAGCCGAGCCGGCGGACGTGCCGGAACGCCTTCACAGGTCCAACCCCCCGCCGAGGCCCTCGCCCGCGCCGTCGCCGCCTTCCACGTCTCCGCCAGCACCGCTGCTGCCCAGCTGACGGCGCATCCGCCAAGCCTCCAGCGAGCGCCGCCCCGGGGCCGGGTCCATCAGCCGGGGGTTGACCCGCCGCAGGACCGAGGGGTCCATCGCCGGGTCCGCCGCAGCCGGCCCCGGCTGCGGTTCTGCCTGCAGCGGTGCCTGCGGGGCCGGAGCAGGCCCGGACGGCACCACGCGGGCGGGGAAGATCTCGCCGGTGGTGTGGTCGACCATCGCCCCCGACCCGTCCTCGACCAGGGAGACCGGCGCGTCCACAGGCACAACGTCCGGCCCCAGCGCCCCCCAGATGTCCGACGGCCCGCTTTCCGCAGGGCCGGAGTGCACGACCACGCGGTCCCCGGCCCCGGAGCCGTCGCCGCCCAGCGCGGCCACGCTCGGCTCGACCTCGTAGAACGGGTACTCGCCGCCACGGTCCCGCGCGTGCTCCCAGACCTGTCCGTGGCCGGCGGGGTCGTGATGCTCCGCCCGGACGCCCGCCTCGCGGAACGGGTCACCGACCGCCAGGTCGTAGCCCAGGGAAACCCTGTCGCGAGCCGACTCGTACATGCTGCGCATGCCGTTGACCAGCGGGGCCACGTGAGTGTCGGCCATGACGGCGGCCTGCAGGTACTGGTGCCGGGCTGAGCCCCTGACGATGTTGTAGGCGCCCTGGGCGGTCCGCGCCGTCCTGCGGAACCCCTCCTTCTCATCGTTCCACCAGGCCTTGCGCACGTTGGAGTAATGCCGCCACTGCAGACCGGCGTGGCCCCGCAGGATGCCGCCCGCCCGGTTGAGCCGGGTGAGCGTGGCCGGCGACCCGGCGGTGACGTCCCACCCGAACTTGCCAGCCTTCCCCGCGAGCAGGGCCATTCGCCCGGCCCGAGTGCTCAGCAGCCGGTTGTGCACCGCGTGCCCGAGCGGTGTGACGCCGCCGCGCGGCATCAGCACCTGCCGGCCGCCCGGCGTGACGATCTGAGCAGACCCTCCACCGAGGCCGCCCGGACGGCCGGGGCGTCCGGGCCCACCCGGTCCGCCGGGACCGTGGGGGCCGCCGTGCGGGGGCTGGATCGTCCCGCCGAAGGGCCCGACCTGGCCGACGGGCTTGAGCCGGCGGGCCAGCTTGTGCGGCGGCAGCGGATTGCCGACCGCCAGTTGGTGGGCCGCCCGCACCGGCAGGGCGAGCGCGGCCATGCCGCGGCGCACCTCCCCGTAGGCGCCGGCCGCCATCGCGGCGGCGTTCCTCTTGCCCAGTCCCGGATCGGCCAGCGCGGCCAGGCCCTCACCGATCCGGGCCCGGCGCAGCAGCGACGAATTGCCCGCCGCCGAACTGCCGAGCCCGCCGCCGAGACCGAGCCCGCCACCCAGGCCGAGCCCGCGGCCCAGGCCGCCGTAGCCGCCACTCGCTCCCAGACCCTGCTGGCCGAGCGCCTGCGACATGGCCAGGCCGAGCCCGGAGTTTTCGCCCATGAAGAGGGAGCCGCCGATCTTCGCGAACCGCATGCGGTTCGCGAACCGGTCGCCCAGCTGGCTGGCGGCGGCGAACACCCGCTTGTGGAAGACAAGGATGACCACCGCGAAGGCGTCCATGATCAGCAGGCGCTGAATCATGACCGTGTTTTGTCTGTTCGTCAGGATGCTGTTGGCCCCGAGGGCGAACATCGGGATCATCACGGAGACGGCCAACTCCGTGACCACGCTTGTCAGGAACACTCCCAGCCACTTCCACAGGACGGCCCGGTTCCCGCCCGGCAGCATCGCCCAGATCCCGGCGGCGCCCGTCAAGGACGCGGCGACAACGTCGGCGAACTGGCACCCGATGTGGACCAGGGCCATGCCGAGGACCACGATCGCGATCAGCAGCACCGCCAGCAGCACCAACGCGACCCCGCCCACCCGGTCCCAGTCGCTGTTCACCGCGAAGTTGTAGGCGTTCTTGCCCTCGTCGCCGTGCTTCTTCAGCTCGCTCTTCAGCTCGTCCCAGGACGAGCTGTCCTTGCAGATCGCGTTGCTGCCCGGCATCCAGGAGATCCCGCAGTCGCTGCTGTCCTTGCCCTTGATCTGGCCGTGAATCCACCGGTAGTGGACATCCGACAGCGCCTTCTCGTTGGCGTTGCTGGAACTGGGGTCCGGGATGATCCCGTACTGCAACAACTGGTAGGGCTGCACGACGAGACTCCTCGTCAGCATCATGCGCATCGGGCAGGAAGGGTCCTTCTTGTCCTTGTCGGAGGTGCAACCCGGATCGGGCCCGTTCACCCCGGCCGCGAGCACGCCCGCCTGGTGCGCCGCCTGCTGCGCCTGGACGACCGGGCCCTGCTCGCCGAGCACCGCGCGCGGGGTCAGCGCGGGCATCAGTACGATCGTGGACAGCAGCAGGGTGATCAGCATTTCGCCGGCGCCGCGTCCCACCTTGCCGCGCATGATCAGCAGGCAGCCGAAGGCCACACCGGCGGCCATGAACACCCCGTACATGCCCAGGTCGTTGCCGAGGATCTGGAAGAACTCGTAGTGCAGGCCCTGGGCCGTCTCGATCAGCGTGCTGACGATCGGGAAGTCCCAGATCCACTGGATGACCCAGCACATGAGACCCACCAGCAGCCGCACCAGCGCGAAGCCGGCGCCCAGCAGCAGGTTGCACACGTGGCTGCGGATGTCCGTGGTGCCGCCGTTGTCGGACTTGAGGTCGTAATTGTCGAGCGGCACGCCCTCGCTGCTCAGTACGTTGAGGGGCGCGAGCACGCCGCCGCGCTCGCCGTCCGCGGCGAACGCGGCCTGCGTACCGGCGACCATGAACAGGTAGGTCATCCCGAGGGTCATCAACACGGTGCGCCGGCCGGGCCAGTACGTGGCGGCGAAGGCGTGAAGGCTCCGCCAGGCCGCGCCCGCCCGGCGGGCACGCGAGACGAGCCGGCCAGCCGCGCGGGCCAGGGGCTTGGAAATCAGACGGCCGGTCATCGAAGCGCCAGCTTCCTGGTCTGGTCGGCGCCGCGCTTCGCAGCCGGGCGCTTGCTGACGGGCGTGGTGAAGATCGCGTCGTACTTGGGCAGGTTCGGGATCAGGACCTGGATCAGGCCGATCCGGCCGCGGGTATCGCGCAGGAGCATCTCGCCAGCGCGGTTGGCCTGGCCATGAGGGGACAGGCCGCCCGTGACCAGCTGGACGAGCGTCTCGTCGTCGCCCGGCAGGCCCAGGAACTCCAACCCCCGCCGGGCCATGGCATCGTCGGTGGTGCGCGCGAGCACCCGCTGCACGATCAGGCCGCGAATCGTCTCGTCGCCCAGGTCCAGGGCGTCGTGCCCGCCCGCGCACCAGCCCGCGTTGTGCTTGCGTCCGTCGTGCGCAAGCTCGTTGATCAGCGCGGAGCCCTCGGCGGAGGAGGTCAGCCAGTACACCTCGTCGAAGATCACAGCGGCGAAGCGGTGCAGGTCCGAGAACGAGATGTGCCTGCTGATCGCGGCGATCAGATACAGCACCGCCCTACCGATCAACGCCTCCAGCGGCTGGGTGCGCAGCACTTCCGGCCGCCCGAGGGCCTCCTTCGGAGGCAACGTCAATCCGTTGGTCGTGAATACGACCAGGTCGGCAGTCAGGTCGGACATGCTCACCGCCGGGAGCGACTGGTCGAAGACCATCCGGGCCAGCCGGGCGTCGGCCACCGTGCTGAGCAGGTCGAGGACGTCCGCAGCCGCCTCGCCGCGGTTGCCGCCCTCGGTGGAAATCGACCGCAGCTCCTCCAGCACCAGGCCCATGTGCGGTTGCCGCGAGCCAGCGGCCGCCTTCACCGCCCGGCTCAGCGCCGCGCCGCCGGCCGACATCGCCTCCATCTGCGTCTGCAGCAGCAGGTAGCTGAGCGCGGCCGCCTCACCCTGTGCCGTCGGCAGTACCCGCAGCGGGTCGATGCTGATCGTCGCGTCGGCGGCATCGATCACCTGGTGACGTCCCGGAGCGGCGGTGCGCGCGAAGTGCGCGTACTCCCGGTGGTTGGTGCGGTCGATCACGATCGCCCGGTGCCCGCGGTCGATCAGGTCGGACGTGACCTTCTTCAGCAGCACCGACTTCCCCGACCCGAGATCACCGAGAACCGCGAGCGACGCGGCGATGTTGGCGGCCGGAGCGGATGCCAGGTCCAGGTGCACCGGGCGGACCGTGCCGCAGTCCAGCGACCGGCCGATCATCGGACCGGTGTCGTCGCCGACCTCGCCGACCGTCAGCGGCCCCGTCATCGCCCAGTCCTCGGACAACTGGAACTGGGTGCACTCGCGAGCCCGAAGCGCTGGCCCGGCGCCGGGAAGCCCGAACTGGAACATCCTCACCTGCCCGCCGCGCGGCCGGATCGCCCGGTAGTCCGCGCCGCCAAGACGGGCCTTCAGGTCGCGGGCCCGGTCGTCGCACAACTGCGTGGTCGACCCCCACACCGAGAACACGGTGCGGGACTGCACCTCCAGCTCGACCGAGGTACGCCCGAGCCGGGCCTCCTGCTCGCCCAGGATCTCGGCCGCGCCGTGCAGCGAGTCCGGGGTGCCGGTCGGGTGGGCCGCCCACTGGTCCGCCTGGTCGCTGAGCTCCGCCTTCTTCTTCGCGATCGCCCGCTTGGCCTTCGCGCTGTCGACCAGCGTCAGGTCGACGACCGCGTCCACCGGGTAGGGCAGCAGCTCCAGCTGCGCCAGGATGTCCGCCGACCCCTCCACGACGGCCTCGGGAATCTCCTCCAACGCCAGGTGGGCCTGGTAGCCGGTCCCCTCCTCGGTCTCCACCTGGAGCCACACCTTCGACAGCGCACCGCCGTCGAAGCGCGAGGCGAACCAGCCGCGCCAGCCGCCCGACTCCTTGCGGCGGGCAGCGGGCTCCTGCCCGGCCTCCAGCAGCCGGACCTGGCCCAGGCTCGCGAAGCCGGGACTGCGCAGCTGGGCGCCGACGACCTTGCCCTCGAAACGACGGCTGTGCTCGGCCTCGGCCAGGAGCGGTTCGACCTGGCCGCGGTGCACGGCGTGCTGGTGGATCCAGACGATCTCGGCCGGCCGCGCCGGGCGCACCTGCAGGCCGCCGCCGAAGTCCGACTCGATCTGCCGGGCCACTCCCCTATACAGCTGCACTTCGCTGACGGGCACTGGAGCGATGGGCAGGCCGGCCTGCTCCCCGAGGGTCGCCCACACGGAGCCGCCGGCCTGGGTCAGCTGGGCGGCCCGGCCGGGCACCTGCAGCGGCAGGGCCAGCCACAGGGTCCGCCGGTGCATCTCCGAGTCGTCGAGCATGTACGCGGCCGCGGCCGCGCTCTCCCGGGTGCCGGGGTTAGCGTTCAGGTCTATGTCGGCGACGACCCGATCGAAGACCTCCCGGGACTCGATCCGCGCGCACAGGCTGTACAGCCGGGCGTTGCCCGACAGGGACCGCACCAGGGAGGTGACCCGGCGCAGGACCTCCTGGCGCTCCAGGTCGGAGGCATAGCGCGAGCCGATCGGCTCCACGCGCCAGAAACCCCAGACGGTGCCGGTGGTCGACCACATCAGGTGGCCGGACAAGTGGCGGAATGCTGCGACCCTCACGACGGGTCTCCCTTCTGGGCGGAGTGGATGGCTGCGGCAGCGGCGAGCATCTGCTGAAGCGGGGTGAGGGCCGGCGCGCCGACCGCCGTCCGGACCGGCTGCGGGTTCGGCTCGGGCGGGGACGGTGGCGGCTCGAAAATGCTGAGAGTGCGCGCCGGCTTCTCGCCGTGCGCGTCCGCCGGGGCGGCGGCCGGCACGCCTGCCTCCTCGGTGAGGTCCTGGTCCTCGACGGCGTTCTCGAAGCTGAACGCAGCACCGGCCAGAACGACGGGACGGAGGGGTCGCACCGCCCGCCCGCTGATCTGCCCGGCCCGCGGCGACATCGCCAGTGACAGGGCGTCGGCCAGCACCAGGAACGGGGACCGCCCGGCGATCCGGGAGTGCCGCGCGGCCCAAATCGCCGCCGCCCACGCCGCCAGAGGCAGCGGGCCGAGTACCGGCGCCCACCACGAGGCAGTCTTGACCAGCACGAACGCCCCGACGCCGGCCACCACAAGCTGCGGCGGCGTGTACGGCCCCATGGGAAGGCGCCAGTCGCCGATCTTGCCCAGCACCCAGGGATGCCGGCGGGCCTTCGTGTAGGAGCGGCCGATCCGGGGACGCGCGGCGATACTCACGCCTGGCCCAGCTGTCCGGTGAACACCCCGCCGGGCACCTCACGGGGAAGCTCGCCGGCGCCCTGGTAGGGAGCGGTTCCGGCAGGCTTGGTCTCCTGGATCTCGTCCTTGAAGATGTCGGAGAACGAGAGCCGGTTGGCGAACAGGCTCCAGCAGATGACCAGGCCGAGCACGCCGCCGATCGCCGCCTTGATCGACATCTTCCGTACCGCATGGACGATCACGATCGCGGTCATGCCGATCATGAGGCCGCTGGCGACCCAACCGACGAGGGTCGTCGCCCAGCTGTTTCCGAAATTCTGCAGGGGTCCGGCGAGCTGGATCACGGCCGCGCTCCGTTCGCAGAAGAGGGAGACGGCGACGGCAGGCTCGCCGCCCCGGAGGGAGAGGCCGAGCCCGGCACGGTGGCGACGGCGACCGGCGCGAGCGCCGAGACCTCCCAGCGGCCGGCACGCGCAACCAGGCATAGCGGGTAGACCAGCGGCCAGTCACCCGAGGCGTCCGTTGCCTGGACGACGGCCTGGACCACCAGGACCGAGCCGTCGGCCGGCGAGGCCGGGACGGCGGTGGTGGTGGCGAGGGCCTTGAGGGCGACCTGGGTGTAGGTCGAGCCGGGAGCCGGGATCGCCGCGCCGGGCGCCAGGTAGCGGGAGCTGTCCCCCACACCGGTCAGGTAAGCGCTGAGGTATCCGGTGATCGTCTCCCGCAGCGGTCCGTCACCGACCTGGGAGCCGTAGTCCGGCACCGCAGGGTCCGGCCCGGAGAGCGAAGAGGGAGCGGCCACCTGGGCGGGGGCCGCCGAGATCACGAGGGAGTCCGGCGCGCCACCGGAGCCGGCGGCCCGGGTCATCGCCACCTGGACCGCGAAGTAGCGGACCTCCGTCGTCGCGGCCTGGGCGCCCCGGCCCTGCGCAGAACCCTGCGCAACGTTCTGCGCGGCGCCCTGCGCAGGGTTCGGCGTCGGCTGGCCGCTCTGCGCATCGGCCGGCGGGACCACGACGGTGGCCGCCACCGTCACCTGCCAGGTGCGCCCGCCCATCGGCTGGCTGCGCACGGCGATCGTCTTCTGGACGGTCAGGCGCGCAGTGGTCTTTGGCCGCGGGAGCTCCACGCCGGGGGCCATTGCGCGCAGCGCAGTCGAAGCGGCGATGTCGGCGGAGCTGCGCAGCCACAGGTCTACGAAGCTCTCGGCGTAGCCGGTCGGCGGTGCGATCGCCGAGGGGATGACGGGCGCAGAGGCCGGCGCCGCCGAGGTGGTCTGGACGCCGAAGACGGCGACGGCCAGGGCGAGCGGCCCGGCGGCGATCGCGGCGAGGATGCCGCCGCGAAGAAGGCCGGTCCGTGCGCGGGCTCGGCGCAGCTCACCCCCGTCGGCGATCGGGGCGGGATCCGGCGCTCGGTCGCGCCGGTTGAAGAGAGGACTCACGAAGGTCTCCTGGGATGTCGTCAGCGGATCAGCTGGCGACCGAGGAAACCCCGCGACCGTTGGTGAAACCCTTGGTGGGGGACCGCCCCTGGGTAACGCCTCCACAACGGCCTCCACCAATGCTTTGACCTGGTGGTTTGTCGGCCTGTGCGGACTGCTTGGTGGCCCGCCCGGATACCTTGGTGACCGGGTGGAGGCCTTCGGCGGATACCTTGGTGGCCCTGCGGCCCGGCCGCCGGGAAGCCTTGGTGGCCCTCTCCCTGCACCGGCCGATTCCTTGGTGGAGGCCCCTCGGGTACCCGCCAACCTTGGTGACGGCCCCTCGGGCGGAACCCGAACCTTGGTACGGGGCTGACCCCCCGGTGCGCCAACCTTGGTGGCCCGCCCCGCAGCGGCGGGGAAACCTTGGTGGCCGCCCCGGGGCCGGCGGACCCGGGGCGGCCACCGCCGCAGGGTCCCCGCCGGTACCCCTCCCGCGCAGAGGTGCCCTTGCGCAGCCTGCCCCCGACGGCCGTTCCCCGGGAGCGGCGCCGCTGGGCCGCTGGGCCGCGCGCCGCGCCCGCAGACGGCCCGGCGCCCGGCCCCACCCCGGGCGGCGGAGCGGACTCCTGCGCAAGATCATCCGACAGGATGCGCGGGACGCCGCGCCGCGCATGCGCACAGGTGTTCGCCTTGCGCATGCGCAATCACCCCGCTGCGCATGCGCAACGCCCCGGCCTGCGCATGCGCAACGCCGCCCCGCTCTGCGCAACGGCGCCCGCCGTCGGCACAAGCGCCGGGTCGGCCACCAAGACATCCCGGAACCCCTGGTACGCGGAGTTGTACAGCCGTTACCGGACGAGCCCCCAGCACCAAGCTCCGCACCAACAGTCGCGGGGTTACCTCGGGCATCGAACCCGTACGAACCGAGGAGCCGTCCGCGATGCCGCCCCTTCCGATCCTGCTGTCCGCCCTCGGCGTCCCGACCGCCGCCGCGGTGCTGACCGCGGTGGCGCTCGTCCACCGCCGGCGGACGCGGACCGCCCCGGCCAACCTGCCTCCGGCGCTCCCGGCCCGGCCGCCGTGCCATCCCCTTCCCCCACGCTGGTACCGCGGCGAGTACGAGGCCGTGCTCGTCGTCCTCAGCGAAGGGCGCCTGCACATCGCCCGCTTCTGGGCGAACGGCCTCATCGAGGACTGCCTCCTGGCGTTCGGCGAGCACCACCCCTACACCCGCCAGGCCTCCGAACTCCTCGTGGCCGTCGTCCAGGCCGCGATCGCGGACATCGACCGCAACGCGCTGACGGCGAAGCAGACCGGCGACCCCTTCAACACGGTCGTCCACCAGCCGAACGGCACCGCCCCCGCCGACATCCCCGGCGCCAGCAGCGGAACGGGGCAGCGGTGACCGACTTCCTCGTCCAGCTGTCCACCGGAGCGGACGGAACCCTCGACGGCCTCGGCCTGGACTACATCGAGTTCGACGTCCGCATCGCCCGCGACCCCTCCTGCCCCGTCACGAGCAAGGCCGCCTACATGGCCCTGGCCGCGTTCGCCGACATGGAGCACCACACCACGCTCACCGCCGAATCCGTGGCCGGCTGGTCCCCCGCACGCCGCCACGCCCTGCTGCCCTACCGCAAGACCGTCGCCGCCTGCATGGGCCGCACCGCCAACACCTTCGACCGCGCCGTCGCCGACCTGGTCGGCCGCGAGGTCCTGATCGTCCAGCCCCAGCAGAACCCCGACCACCCCGGCGCCGCCGACGCCAACCTCTACCGGCTCACCGACCGCGAACGCTGGGCCCGCCAGGTCCTCGAACGCGCCGCCAACCCGCCCCAGACCCACCCCCTGCTCGGCGCCGACGGCCGACCCGTACCCCGCGTCCTGCGCACCCCCGGCATCGACTTCATCAAACTCGACGCCCGCATCGCGACCTGCGGCTGCCGCACCCCGAACTACAAGGCCGTCTACGCCGCCATCGCGTCCTTCGTGAACCTGACCAGCCGGGCCATCACCGAACGCCCGCCCACGATCCGCGAGCTCATGGCCTGCACCGGTCTCGGCCGCACCGCCGTCACCGACGCCCTCGCCCAGCTGCGCGCCGACGGCGTCCTCCTGATGAAGGAGCAGTACGCCCCCAAGGACGAAGGTGGCGGGCGCCTGCCCTCCAACTACGCCCTCCTCGACGGCCGGCTGTGGCGCGCCCGCGCCGCTGTCCGGGAGGAGCGGGAGATCGCCCAGTTCACCGGGGGGTCTACCCACCACGCGGACAGGGGGGGTCTACCCACCACGCGGACGGGGGTCTACCCATCAGGCGGACAGGGGTCTACCCACCACGCGGATACCATTAATAGAAGTAGTGAGAACCGTGACGGCGAGCCCCTTCCGGACGCCCGTAGGGCTGGTACAGGGGGTAAGGCGCGCGAGCCGCGCGCGGCCCGCGCCCCCAAGCCCGCCGCCCGTGGCGGCTCGGCCGCCGACCGAACCAAGAAGCCCCGCACCAAGACCATCCGCACCGCACCCTCCCGCCCCGTCCCCGGGGAGGAGACCGTCTTCGCGGCCATCGACGCCCTGGGCATCAGCAAGCACCCCGCGCTGCGGGTGCCCCCGCTGCGCCGCGCGGTGCGGGACCTGCTGACGGCGGGCCGTACCGCCGAGCACGCGCTGGCCAGGATCAACGCGGGCTGGTGGAGGGCCGACGCGCCGGAGCGGGTTGCCAGCGGCGAGATCCGCGGAGCGGTCGGCTTCCTGGCCACGGTCCTGAGCCGGCAGGACTGCGAGCGGCCCGACTGCGAGCGCGGAGTCCTGCTCGCCTCCGGAGAGGAGTGCCGGGCCTGCGGGCTTCGGGAGACGGAGCGTCAGGCCGAGGCGGCCCGGCGCCGCCTGGAGGAGCAGACCGGGGACCAGGACGCCGCCGGTGCCGGGGCCGTGGCCGACGTGCCGGTGGCCGTCGGGCAGGCCGGCGCCGCCGGGCCGGTGACCTGGAGGTGCCAGGCACCCGGGCCCGCAGGCCTCGGGACGGGGGTGTGCGGGCGGCCGGGCCGCGGCACGCCTCCTCCGCTGGCGATGTGCCCCGACTGCCTGGACGACCTCCAGCGGGCACTCAAGTGAGCGCTATTGCGTCCGATGCAACAACAGTTCCTGAAGTGCAAGTGGCTCCGGTGCAGTTCAGATGGGCTGCTTCGGAGCCGCAGGGGCCTTGTTCAGGCAGTGACCTGGGGCGCGTAACCAATTCAACGATGTTGCGGATCCTCAAGCAGCTCCAGGCCCAAGCCGATGCCGATGGGCTGATCATCTGGGACGTCAGCGTCGACTCCACCATCGCCCGCGCGCACCAGCACGCCGCCGGCGCCCGCAAAATGGGGATCTCCAGCGAGAACCGCCTGGCGGCGTCGACATCGAACCGGCGGATCATGGGCTCGGACGCTCCCGGGGCGGGCTGACGACCAAGGTCCACCTCGCGGTGGAGCAGGGGCAGAAGCCGTTGTCTCTCGTCATCACCGCTGGCCACCGCCATGACAGTCCGCAGTTCCAGGCTGTCCTCGACCGCGTCAGCGTGCCGCGCATCGGTGCGGGACGCCCGCGCACCAAGCCCCGCAAGGTTCGTGCGGACAGGGCATACGGCTCCCGCGCGAACCGCGCTTACCTGCGAAGGCGCGGGATCTCCTGCACCATCCCGGAGAAGACCGATCAGATCCGCAACCGAAAGAAGCGCGGCATCCGCGGTGGTAGGCCGCCCAAGTTCGACAAGACCGACTACCGCGAACGCCACGCTGTCGAATGCGGGATCAACCGCCTCAAGAGGCACCGGGCCGTCGCGACTCGATACGACAAACTCGCCGTCCGATACGAGGCCACGGTGGTCGTGGCCACGATCAACGAGTGGTTGTGAGCCCTGGTGGACCCGTCGGAAACCAGCTGACCCCGTTCATATGCGAGGCGGCAATCAGGTGGAAGTCCTTCGCCCGAAACTGCGACCCTTGCGTCGTGACTTCTGCCCTGCCTGACGGATGGACGCTCGAACGCGTACGCGTTCTATCGGGAGACGAGACTGCAGCTTTGCTCTCGCTCCAGCGGTTGGTGGTGGTGGAGCTGGCAGGACAGTCCGACTACGAGGAGCTCCCGCCCGAGGTCATCATCGGCTTCCAGGGCCTGTGCTTGGTGAGGGCCAAGGGTGGCGACGACTGGTACATGGGACAAGTCGACTCCGACGGATCAGTGATCTGCTGGTCGTCCTACGGAAGCGACCTCGGTGAAGCTATCCGCAGCCTCTGATCCCGCAGGAACGCGTCCGCTTGGCCACTTCTGAAACGCGCCCTAGTGCTCCGGCGGCACGACGGGCCCGGGCAGGTCGAGAACCCGGGCGAGGGCAGCGGTGACGGCAGCCTGGTGGCCGGGCGGCAGGTGCTGGTGGATCCAGCCGGTAGCTAGCGTGAGGAAGCTGGTCAGGTCGCGTTCTGCACCGGCTAGCAGACGGCGGAGCTCGGTGACGGACAGTTCGATCACTGAGCTGTCGCTCTGCTCGGCGTCGACCGTGAGCCGGACTGTGTCGCCGGAGCGCTCCGCGACCGGTGACACGGGGTCGTGGCCGAACCAGAGCACGCCGTCCTTGTCGACGAGTTGGTGCCAGATGCGCCAGTCTTCCAGGCCGTCGCAGCAGCCCGGCAGGAACGTGATCCCGGTGGAGTCGTCGGTGACCCGCAGGCCGCCGGCTGCGAAAGGGGTGTCGAAGGTCAACAGTCCGTGAAGGAAAGAACCGAGCGGATCCGCAGGCCGGGGCGGGCGATCGTTGTCAGGGTCGTCCTCGGGGTCGATGTCGTTGCAGCTGGCGATGCGCATCACGGCCGTCCCGACCTCGGCCGGCGAGAGCCCGCCGCTGAGAGGCAGAAAGGCGGCTGGCCCGTCCTCGGCGACGGGCCAAAAGTCGAAGCTGTCAGGGACGCGGTTCTCCAGGACAGGCTGCATCACGATCACCCGACGAAGTGTGCCGCATCGCTTGCCTGTGACGCCTTCCGATTACGTCGGGCCGCCCGCCTTGCATCTGGCGAGCCTGAATCAACACGGGAACTGAGCCTCTTTTTCATCTGCACTCGACTGAGCGCGTCAACGCGTACGCAGACACCCCGTTCCAGGGAATACCGCACGCCCAGAACAAGTGGTGTGCGCCAGTAGCCCGCTGAACGGTGGCCGCCAGGCGGCCGGGCGGAAACGGCGATGCCCTCGCCCCGTGAGTACGGGGCGAGGGCATCGGCTTGTCTCGGTGCTGCTGTTGTGAGGATCGGGGAGGGGGAGCAGATGGCGATGGCCCGGCCGGAGCCGGGCCCGGACGGCGGAACGGGGCCAGTCGGCGGCGCGGATCGCATCCGGCCGTCCGCTTCCAGCCCTGGCCGCCCGTGGCCCCGCTCAGGCGGACTTTCCGCGCCCGGCGCCTTCCCGGGCGGTACTGGCGGCCCTCAGCACTTCGCCCCAGGGGGCCGTACGTCCGTCGGCGAGCAGCAGGTGAACGGCCTCCGTCACCGCGAGGGCCTCGCCGACGAGGTCGGGCGGGAGGTGCGACGCGCCGTCGACCGAAGTGATGACGACCCGGCCCGGCAGGAAGTACGTGGCGTCGTAGGTGATGTCCAGGCCGCGCCAGACGCACGCCAGCGCGGTGGCGATCGGGTTGTCGGGCAGCCTGTTGTGCTGCCCGTTGTCATGGAGGTGCATCGTGGCCTGCCGGTGGTAGCAGCCGGGTGCGGCCGGCCCGGACAAGCGGGAGGTGATCGAGCGGTCGCGGGTGGCCCGGTCGTCGGGCAGGGCGATGACCTCGACCGTGCCGTCGGGGTCGATCTGCAAGGCCTGGGGTACGGGATTCTCCTCGGACGGTGGTTCGGACAGCTGGGCTACAGGTCCATCCAGCCGCAGGCCGGACGGTCGGGATCGGTGAGGGACACCCACGCGGGAGACGACGGGCTGAGGTCCGGCCGCTCCTTGGTCGGGCTGATCTCCTCCAGTAGGGCGGCGCCGGCCTTGACCTCCTGGAGCATCTCGACGACCCGCCGGTGGCCGCCCGCGGCGGCTTGGAGGTCCTCGATACGGTTGAGCATGGTCCTCCGGGAGCCTCCGGCGAACACGAACAGCAGCCGCGGGAACTTCGGGTAGTACTCCGTCCACAGCGGCGCGGCCTGGGAGCTCTCGATGGTGGGCCGCCGTCCCGCCCCCTGGAAGGGGCGCAGCTGCCAGAAGCGGGCGTAGGCGGTGAGCTTGCCGGTCAGCTTCTCGCTTCCGTACGTCGCCCGGTCGACCTCGACGAAGGCCCGCAGGTGCACCCGGCCGTCCGAGCGGTTGGCCGTGTAGCGCATCAGCGCGTCCGCCCGCACCGCGTCCGCCTTGCTGCGGTCGGACAGGCGGTGCATGGTCTCCGGAGCCCAGTCGAGCGGGCCGTAGTCGTCACCCCGCCGGCGGGCATCCGCCAGGAACGCGAGGTGAGCGGCCAGTACCGCCTGGGAGTGCGGGAGCAGGATCCGCGCCGTCACGTCGGCCAGGTTCTGCAGCGGGCTGGTGCGGTCGCTCACCTCCGGCAGCTCCGCGGCCACCGACCGGCCCCGGTCGGTCAGGTAGTGCAGCAGGGCAGTACGCGGCTGGCGCAGCGTCACCGCCTCCACCAGCTCTTCCTTCCGCAGCATCCGCAACTGCTGGCGGACGTAGCTGATGTCCTTGTCGGGGCAGAGCATCTCGTGGAGCTGGGACGTTGTGGCGGAGCGGTGCTGGTAGAGCGCCGCCAGGGCCATGTAGGCCAGGGCGCTGGGCGCGAAGGTCGGGTTCACCAGGAACCTCCTCGGGATACGGAGCGGAACACGCCACTCAATCCCGCGACCCTTGGTGGAGACCTTGGAGGCAGGGACGTCCCGGAGCACGAGTCCGTAACGCCTGCCTCCAAGGTATCCGTCCTTGGTGGCCGTACGGCCACTGGTGTCCCGCGACAGTGAAGTTGGACGGCATGCCACTGAAGTTGGACCGATAGTCGGTCGTGCCATCCAAGATGGATCACTTGGCAGTTTGGGACAGCGAAGTTGGACTGATGCCATGTCTTGGGTGAGGGTCCCTGCCCCTCGGCCCAGACCGCAGTTCATCCGCTGACTTGGGCTGCTCACGCCGGGAGCGCCCTGGTTCCGAGGCAACTCCGACTACTGGGTAGCGTCACCCTGGTGAATCTCAACCTCTTCCACGATGTCCCTGACGGCTTGACTCAACGAGCCCGATCGTTCGTCGGCGCGCACGGCGTCAGGGTTGACGTCCAGTCGATCGAGGAGCACAGACAGTGGTGGCTTGAGCGAGACATCCCGGCGGCAGTCATTGACCGGATGGCGGCATACCAAGAGAGATGGGGTGGCCTGGTCCTGCCACCCGCGCCCGAGTACGACGGCGGACCCAGGTACCTCGAAGCGGACTCGCCCGAGGGCTCAGCCTCGGAAGGGTGGTGGTTTGAGGCCGGAATGCAGCGGACCGCGGTCCCCTTCTCATTCATGATCGGGCCGTCCGGTGAATTCGGCATTCACGCAGGTCAGTGGGCTCCCCTTCACGCCACCGTCGAGGGCTGGGTGGAGTCGCTCGCCCTGGCTCACCACGCCTCCATGTGGGCAAAGAAGATCGTCAAGGTCAGCGGCGACGATGTCGACGGCATCGTGCTGGATGGGTACGAGCCAGTGCACGAAGTGAAGGGTGTGGCCGACACCTGGTGGCGAGGAGCTGACTCCTTGGTGGCGATCTACTCAGGGGAGGCCGAGGCTCTCTCCTTTCCACGGGGCCGCACTGCGACGATCTACTCGGGCCTGGATGAGTGGGGCCTGCGAGGAGGCGTCAAGGACAACGTCAACGAGGCGCCGCTGTAGCGGTTCCTGCTCAGGGTTTGGCGTGCCTGGCGGGACAGCGGCAGACGTGGGAGAAGCGAGCGATCGCGGAACTCCGCTCTCCAACGAAAGGCTTGGTGACAGCAGTTGGGCGAGCACCACTGGCGAGTCTTACCACCCATTCCAGGAAGGCGACTAGCTATCGACACCCCGCAAACTGGACATTTCTTCGGGTCGTTGCGGCACTGGTCAATGTGCTTACTGAGGCATGCTTCCGAGCACCATGGGTTTCGACCGGCCCGTTTCCCCGGAGCCGCTTCCCGAACCGGGCGTGCGGCTTGGCACCGCACCCGGCTCTCCACAAGCCCCGGAGGGCCTCGTGGTGGTGGTTCTCATCCCGTGATCGGCCAGGGAGTGGGGATGGCTGCTCCGCGGTAGCGGTAGCGCGTGGTGCCTACCGAGATGGGGTTGAACAGCTCCCTGTTCTCGCTGGCCCACCAAGATCCGCGACCGCCGTAGTGGCGACGGATCTGCTTCCAGGCCGTCTTGGGGTGTTTCCGCTGAACCCATCGCCAGACCGTGTGCCACATGTAGTGGCGCAGGTAGGAGAAGGTCGCGAAGGACACTCCGGGCCGGAAGTAGGCGCACCAGCCCCGCACCGCCGGGTTGAGCCGGAGGAGCAGGGCGTCGAGCGGCTGGTTCGTGCCGACCTCGCGGCACAGTGTCTTGACCTTGGCCATGATCGCCCGCAGGGCTTTCTTGGCGGGGTAGGTGTAGACGTAGTACCGGTTGGTGCCTGGCTTTCGGTGGCGCTGGATGTGCCAGCCGAGGAAGTCCAGGCCCTGCTCGATGTGGGTGATCAGGGTCTTCTCCTGCGACAGGCGCAGGCCCATCGTGGAGAGGACCGCTGCGATCTGCGTTTGACCGGCGTGGGTTTGTCTCACCGGAGTTTGACCGGGCTCTGCGGAGGGCCGGCCCGAAATGCCTTGGTGCCCTGACCATGTTGTCTGCGATCCTCGGGCGCGTGCCAGCTCGTAACCGCCGCTTGCCGCGGCACCTGTCGTGGCCGCTCACCTCGACGGACATCTGCTCCGCCCTCGGTGAGACGCCCTCCAACGCCCTCCAGCTCAGCTTCTTCGACCACCACTGGACGGACGGGACTCTCCTCCAGGCCAGGTGGGTGCCACCGACCGGATCGAACTACGGCACCGGCCTCCCTCCCGACTGGTGGTCGAGTGTCTGGATCACCGTCGGCCCCCTCCCGAGCAGTGAGCGAGCCACCGCCCGCCAGGTCCTGCGCGAACAGGCGCTGCCCGAGCTCCGGAGCTGGGTGGAGAAAGCCCGGCACGGGTCCGAGGCATGGGCGCTGAGCAGACACAGCATCGCCTGGCGGTACGTCGACCAGTCCCTGCACCTCAGCCACGACCAGCAGCCGTACCAGCCGGTCAAACTTCGCTGAGACGCCGTCAAAGTTCGATGCGACGGGACAGCCACCAAGGTTGTCGCCGCCTACGCCGGGGGTGTCCCATTTCAAGCGATCTGGCCCCTGTCTCAGCTGATCTGGTCCGACTGGCTCGGCGTCGCAGTTGATCTGGTCCGTGGACGGGGAAGCCGCGTCAGTCGTATCCCGCAGTTCGCGCCAAGGATCCGTGCTTGATGCGTTGTCCTTGGTGAATGCGATGATCGCGGCTGCAGGCGTGAGCACGCCGGCTACACGACGCGGGGACGGTTCGGATGGACAGGTGGCAAGAGCTTTCGGTGCTGGTGGAGGAGCGGCTGAAGGTGGCGTCGGCCAGCGAACGCAGCGTGTTCACTGCCGGTGTCGCGGAACGGCTCATGAGCTGGCACGAGGCCCTACCCGAGGACGAGCAGGCGCCGTTCACCGTGGGCCTGCGCCCCCTGTTGGACTCCGTGTGGGAGGGCGTCCTCGGCGACACGACGGCCTTCTCGGCGGTGAAGCGCGGTGTCGCCGAGTACATGCTCAGCGAGTACTGCCACAACGACGGCCAGGACGGGCCCGACGATGCGGACGAGTCGGCCGCAGCCGCGACGTTGTACGCCGCGCACGCCTATCTGATCGGCTGCTACGACTTCGCCACCTGGACCAGCCGCCGGGCGACGGAAGCCGTTGACCAACACCTGGAGTACCTCGCCGAACAGGACGAAGACGAGCTCGTCCCTGATTCGGACGAAGCTCTGGCTTCCGAGTTGCAAAGGCAGCTGCGGGACCTTGACCTCATCGCGAACCACTCGAAGGAGCTCCGCTACTCCAGAAGGGGCCTGCCCATAGACACCTCGATCCGACTTCGTGTGGAGCTTCGAACTCCTCTCTCCAACCGGGCGTGAGTGCCCCGACCGAGGCCGTGATCACGCCATCGACGCCTCGCCGAGTTCTTCGACGTGGTCGGACGGCCTCGACAGGAGCTTCAGGGACTACCAATCATGGCTGGCCACCGG
This sequence comes from Kitasatospora sp. NPDC002965, assembly GCF_040611255.1. NCBI lineage: Bacteria > Bacillati > Actinomycetota > Actinomycetes > Kitasatosporales > Streptomycetaceae > Kitasatospora > Kitasatospora sp. NPDC002965. The sequence continues at coordinate 176,340 of NZ_JBEXNT010000001.1, forward strand.
CCCCGGTAGCAGCTCGAAGCGACGTCACCGGACCAGATCACCTGAGACAACACCCGGCATCCAACCGTCCAGGACCAGATCACCTGAGAATCTCGGCCACCCAGCGTCTCAATTGATCTGGTCGCTGCGGGTCACAGCCCTACCCGCAGACCAGATCATCTGAGATAGGACAGGGAGAGACGGCGACGGATTCAGGGAGCACCGGCCAGCGGACTCTCGGTCCACTCGCCGCCGGGCTCGCTCCGGTGGAGAAGCGCCGCGGCCGGGCGTCCGGGGTTGTTGCGGCGCATGTACTCCAGCCAGTTCTCCCGCTGCTCCTCGGTCCTCTGCAGGACCCTGTGCCCGTCCTCGTAGAGCACCCCCCACAGGCAGAGGTCGTCCTTACGCCGCTGGACCTCGGCGATGTGGGCGTTGTGCAAGTCGCAGCCCCTGCCGCCCACGGTCTCCCACCACTGGTCGACCAGGTCGTCGTGGTCCCCGTAGAAGGAGCGCATGCTCGTGAAGTCCACCGCGACCTCCTGGAGCTCGGGGGACTCGAAGCGCGGGGGGTAGTTCTCGTAGGCGTAGCAGAAGCCCTCCCTGTCGACCTTGCTGTCGAAGGCCACGAGCTCCATGAAGTCGAAGTCGGACAGGGCGGAGGGGTTGTCGATGCCGGTGTCGGTCATGCCGATCTCCCTGAGGTTGTGTGTCGGGTGGCGGGGCCGCCGGCGGATGCTCCCGCTGCCGGGAGCGCCGGCCGGCTTGCCTACGGCTGCTCCGGCCCTCGCGCCTCGTGCAGGTACTTCTCGGTCGTGACCGGCTTGAGCGCGAGGATCGCGGCCAGCTCGTCCGCCTCCAGGTCCGGGTTCTCCCTCAGGAGCTTGGCGGCCTGCTCGTGGCGCTCGGCGGCCTTGTCCTCGGGGCGGGCGTTCTCCCGGCCGAGCTCGTTGAGGTACCTGTTGGCGGTGGTGCCCCCGATGCCCAGGCGCCGGGCGACCTCGCTGCCGCTGATGCCCGGTTCAGCCTGGACGAGCTCGCGCACCGCCATGCGCCGGCTCTTCGTGTCCTCCCTGCCAGGGACGGCCGGGCCGAAGACTTGGCGAAGATAGCGGTAGGCGGTGCCCTCGCTCACCCCCACGGCGTCCGCGATCTCCGTAACGGGCCTCGTATGATCCTGTTGGTACAGCGTGCACACCCGCGTTTTGCGTTCGATGCTCCTTGCCTGCCTGGCCTGGTGGGCAGCCTTCAGCCGCTCCTGCCAGCCAGCCGCGACGGCTTGGCCCTTCACGCCGCCCACGGGCTTGCGGTCCTCGGTGTTCCACTTCTCGATGGTGCAGCGGTACCAGAAGTCGACGCCGTAGAAAGTGCGGTCCGGGTCCGGGAGCCTGGTCTTCTTGACACTGCCGTAGTCCGGGTTGTTGGCGGCCTTGATCCCGGCGTAGTAGGACTGCCAGGTCGCCTTAGTCAGCCGCTGGTCCTGCGGCACGGCCAGGCGGGCCTCCTCCAAGGTGAGGAGCTCGTGATCGTTGACGAAGTCCTGCAGTTCGTCCTCGGTCATGGCATCCAACTGGTCATCCGTCAGGTCGACCAGTTCACCATCATCGATCGCCCGGTCGAGCCAGGAACGGAGCACGCTCCACAGCTCTTCGTCGCAGTAGGTGCTGTAGTCCGGCAGGTTGGGGAGGGTCTCCAGTCGGACGTACTTACCCGACCCGATTGCTTGCTTGTCTTTGCGCAGGTTGCGAGCGTGGGCCTCAGCCTGTTCCAGGTCGTAGAGCGCCTTGGAACCGCGCCCGCCGCCGGCCACCGGTGTGATGGCCTTGAAGGCGTTCCTGTTCAGTGAACTGATGCTCCAGCCAGTCAGAGCAGCCAGGCCGTCGCGGTCGATGACCGTACGTCCGATCATGATCATGATGTTCTCCGGAAGGGCTTATGGGAGTCGCCGGGCCGGCTCGCCTACGGCTGCTTCGGTTCCCGGGCCTCGCGCAGGTACTTCTCGGCCGTGACCGGCTTGAGTCCGAGGATCGCGGCCAGCTCGTCCGCTTCCAGGTCCGGGTTCTTCGTCAGCAGCTTCCGCGTGCGCGCCAGCCGCTGCTCCGCCTCCTCGCGCTTCGTCGGGCCGGTCGGCTCGCTGGGGTCACGGCGGTAGGCTGCCGCGGTCTCGGCGGTCACCCCGAGGCGTGCGGCCAGGTCCTCGTCCGTCAGGTCCGGGTTCTCCCGCAGGAGCTCGGTGGCCTGGGCCCGGCGCTTGGCGGCCTTGTCCTCGGGGCGGGCGTTCTCCCGGCCGAGCTCGTTGAGGTACCTGTTGGCGGTGGTGTACCCGATGCCCAGGCGCCGGGCGACCTCGCTGCCGCTGATGTCCGGTTCGGCCTGGACGAGCTCGCGCACCACCGCGCGCCGGTGCTCGGTCTCCTCCCGGTCGGAGGTGTCGGAGCCGGCAACCTCCTGGAGGTAGCGGAACGCGGCCCGCGGGCTGACTCCGACGATGCCCGCGATCTCGGGGACCGTCAGCTCCGGCCTGTCGCGGTGGAGCGCGTTCACCTGCGCGCGCCGCTCCTCGCTCAGGGCGATGATCTCCTGCATGGACTCACTGGGCGCCCAGGTGCTGTTCTTGCTTCCGGCCGGGCGGTGGCCGCCTGCGTTGTCCCCGACCCTCCGGCGCTGCTCCGCGTCCCAGCGCACGATCGTCTCCCGGAACCAGAAGTCCATGCCGAAGAAGGTCCGGTCCGGGTCCGGCAGGCTGGTGACCTTGGTCCTGGCGTAGTAGGACTCCCAGGTCTTGGGCGTCGGGCGGCGCTCCTCCGGCACCGCCAGGCGGGCCTCTTCCAGCGTGAGGAGCTCGTGGCCGCTGACCCAGTCCTGCAGGTCCTGCTCGCCCATGGCGTCCAGGTTCTCCATCGTCAGGCCGACGACGGTGCCGTCCTCCTCCTGCTGTTCGAGCCAGCTGCGGATCAGCCCGCGCAGCTCGTGCTCGGTGTAGGAGCTGTAGTCCGGCAGGCTCGGGATGGCCTCCGGGACGATCTGCGGGCGGTCCTTCTTCATCCGGGCCACCGCCTTCTCCTTCTGCAGGTTACGGATGAGAACCTCGGCCTGCTGCAGGTCGTAGAGCGCCTTGCTGCCGCGGCCGCCGCCGGCAACGGGGGTGAGCTGCGCGTAGGCGCCCATATTGCTCAGCGAGCGGACGTGCCAGCCGGCCTGGGCGGCGAGCTCCTCGCGGTCGATGACCTCGCGTCCGAGCATGATCATGTTGTCCTCCTGAGGGACTGGGTGGAGTTTGGGTGAGACGCCCAAAGTGACAAGACTATGTCTACCATGAATTTTACATCGAAGCTACTCCCGGCGCGCCGTCCGCAGCCCCGGGATGCCGCCGAATCCGGAAACGGCCAGGCCGGACGGTGCGCCGGCCCGATCCGGTGCCGGAAGAAATCACCCCCGCACACGCAACGGCCACGGTGTGTCGGCGACGGCCATGCGCGAGAGGACGGCAAGGGCCAGATCGGCGCCGCACACCTGCACGCCCGCACCGCCGTGGCCGCCGCCCTCGGGCCCGAGCGCACGCAGCCCGTGCGGCGCCTGCCCGAGCCGGGGTGCGGGCGCCCAGGCCGGCCAGGAGCGCGCCGCCGGCAGCGCGCCGACCCCCGGGGTCCCGGCCGGGTCGGCCGTGAGCGCCACCTCCAGCGACAGGGGATCGACCAGAACGGTCAGGCAGCCCCCGGGCAGGTCCAGGACCAGGCACTGCCGTCCGACGTGCTGCACGAACCGGCCCGGCACGGCCGCCGCCAGATCCCGCAGGAGGTCGCCGGCGGCCTCCGCCCGCTGCTCCTCGGACAGGGCCCGGGCCAGGCCGGCGTCGAGCCGGGGCAGGTGCGAGCGGACGGCGGCCTCCGCCAGGCGCTCGGGAAGGGCGCCGGCACCGGCCGCGATGGCGAAGCCGCCGCCCGCGGCGGGCCAGGGCGCGAGGGCCACGCCCTCCGGCAGGGCCGCCAGCAGCAGGGACCGCTGTCCGTCGCCGACCGAGGCGGCCTTGTGGCCGCGGAAGGTGACGTCGGGTTCCCGCCGGCTGCGCCAGGTCCGGCCGGGCCTGGCCGGCAGGTGGGCACCGACTGCGCGCGCCAGGTCGAGGCAGTCGACTCCGTCGGGCATGCGGTGGGGCTGCGACATGATGGGGCTCCTGTCGAGGGGCGGGCCGGCCCCGGACGGGGCGGGCGGGGTGGGGCGGCGCCGTGGCGGGCGCCGCCCCGGTTCAGGAGAGGCCGGGGCCGACCAGGTCGGGGCCCAGCGCGTGGACGTCGAAGGTGATGAGGCTGCGCGGGATCCTCTGCTGCTTGGACACGTAGACCTGCTGGGCGAGACGGCCGACCACGATCACGCGGCGGCCGGGCGGCAGGGAGGCCGCCGCCTTCGCGGCCGGGCCCCGCACCGTGCACCGCAGCCTCTCCGGCACCTCGTAGCCGCCCGTCCCGGTGCTGCCCTGCTCGTGGGCGATGGTGAACAGGACGACGGTCTCGCCCGCGTCGTTGGTGCGGGAGTCGATCGCCGCGATCGGGCCGATGAAGGTCTCAAGGCGATCCGGCACCGGGTCGAGCTGGACGAACGAGGACGTGCCGGGCTCGTGGTCGGGCGCCTGGTGCAGCGCCGCCCGGGCCTTGCGTGCGCCCTCCGAGTTGCTCTTGCCCCGCGCCCGCCCGTGGATCTCCCGCACCTCGGCGAGCAACGTGATGGCCTCGTCCCGGCGCCGCGCCGTCTCCGCCTCCTGGTCGTGGGCCGCCTGCGAGCACAGATGAGAGTGCGCGCCCTCGATCTCCGCCAGTACGACGTTCACGGCCGCTGACACGCCCCCGCGCAGCCGCTTGCGGGAGAATCCCCACTCGCCGTCCTCGGACTCCAGGAGCACCAGTGAGATCGCGGGCCAGCCGCACTCGTCCAGCGGGCCGAGCAGGACGTCAAGCTGACATGTCACCCGCGTGTCGTGCAACGGCTGCCACTCGTACCAGCTCCAGGCCGTGCGCGAGAGTAGGAACGCGTAGGCGTTTTCGTCGGTCGGGTCCTGGCCGCTGGCGTGCAGTTCACCGACGTAGGCCGCCAGATGGGAGAGCTGCCAGCCGATGGCGTCGAGGTGCGGAGCCGGAACGGACATCGTCAGGATGGACACCGCGCCGGAGCGCCGGGAGATCCGCAGGCGCAGCACCAGCAGGTCGTTCGAGGTGTCCCGTTGCCGCTGGGCCGGGTGCACCTTGGCGGCCGTGGCCGGACTGGTCGACGACATGACGGTCTCCTTGCGTATGGTTCGATCGCCTTCCGGTAGCCAACCGGCCTGACAAGAGAAAGGCTACCATGAATTAGTCATTAGGTCCCGGTGTGGGAGGCCCACTCCTCCGGAATCCGGCACCTGCCTGCGTCAGAGATCGACCACCGGCAGCAAACGGCGGGGCGGGGCGGAAACCGACAGCTCCGGCAGCCGGCGCGGCTCCTGCTCCAGCGCCCAGACCAGCTTCTCCATCATGCGCGCGAACTCGGGCCCCTCGTCCTCGATCACCATCCCCGGCGCCGGCGCACCGGGCCGCCTCGACAGCGTGATCAGATCGGCCATACTGACGTCCGGTCGGAAGGTGTCCCCTCGCACCTCCTCCACCAGGGCGATCGCCTCCGCGATCCGCGGCCGCCGCCGCGCCCCCAGCAGGCTGTCACGCCGGCTTGCCAGGAAGCAGCTGGAGCACGAACACCGGCTCGACCCCAGCCAGTCCAGCGCCCCGGGCTCCGAGTCGTAGCACCAGTGCCACTCGTATGCCCGCTCCACATGGAGCGACCGCACCCGCGCCTTCGACCACTCCTTCACCGGCAGCCACTCGTCCACATGCCGCGCCGAGTTCGACTTGACGGTGCGGTAGGACAGCCGCCGAGATCGGTCCCTCGACTCCTCACCCCGCAGCCCCAGCACCTTCAGGACCCGCACCGGCCGGCCCAGCACCGGCCGCAGCCGCTGGACCTCCGGTGTGTGCGAGGACTCCTCCAACTGCTCCTTGAAGCCCTTCGTGCAGTAGCGCGTCCCCAGACGCATGAACCGCCCGTACAGCGCCACGTAGGTCAGCAGGTCGTAGGGTTCCAGACCGCCGGCACCGTCGTCGCGCATCTTGGTGCGCTCCATGTGCCGCTCGCGCGGAACACCGGACTCGCTGCTCTGCTGCGCCGCCAGCTCGGCGACGCTGGCGTAGCGGCGGCCGCCGAAGGTGACCGACGGCCACTCCATCGGGCCGAGCGAGGCGTGGAACGTCCAGACCCGGTCGGCGACGCCGGCCGCTTCGGCGGCCTCCATCAGCGCGTGCTGCATGACGCGCGAGTCCGCGCCGCCCGACAGGTTGCCGCAGATGATGTCGTAGTCGGCGAGATCCGGCACCGGGCCGGAGGTGATCGTGGTGATGCTGTTCATCAGCTTCCTCAGGGAGAGCGGAAGGGCGCACGGGCGGGCGCCGGAAGAGAAGGACTTGGGGTCGGTGAGGCGAGGACCCGGGAGCTGCCGCTCGGGACCCGGCCCGGGGACCTGTTGGGTGCGGGCCCGCGGCCGGGGCGGGACGGCCGCTCGGAAGGCGGCCCGAGCGGACCGGAGGATTGCCGCTCCCGGCACAGACGCCTTCGGGGACCCGGCCCGCTCACGGAGGCGCCGCGGCCGGCTCTCCGGATGCGCTATGGTTTAAGTACCTTCACGAGGGGTTGAGCTCAGCTCCCTCTCTCGCGTGGGTTCGATTGGAACGGCGCTGGGTTAGCCCCCTCCCGCAAGGGACCCGCAAGGGCAGCGCCGTTCTGCGTTTGCTGGCAGCGCACGACGCCGCCGGGCAGGCGAGGGGCGGAGCGTTGCCGCCCCGCCCCGTACCCCTACGCCTGCGGTGCCGGGTCCTCCTGGCCGTCCGGCACCTCGTCATGTCCGACCAGGCCCGAGTCGGCCCGCTCCTCGGCCCCCGCGCTCGGCGCGCCGTCCGCCTCGGGCCCCTCCTGGACCCCGTCGCCCCGGTCGTGCCCGGCCTGCTCCGGCCCGCCCTCCTCCTCGTCCTCCCGGCCGGGCTGCTCCGGCAGGGGGGCCTCGGTACTCGGCCGGGACTTGGACTTGGCCGCCTCGACCTTCTCCTTCTTCTCGACGGCGGCCACCATCTCCTTCTCGATCGCCGACAGGGTGTACCCCTCGGCCTTCAGGAAGCGCAGCCACTCGGCCGTCCAGCCGTCCGCCACGGCCCAGTGCTTCTTGCGGCTCATGTGAAGCTCGAAGCCCATCGCGACCTGGGCGAAGACCGCGTTGAAGGTCCGGCGCTGGCGTCGCAGACGGGCGTTCAGGCCGTTGAAGAAGCCCCGGGGCCGCTTGTACACCTCCGCCTTGAACGGCTCGTCGAAGAACACGGCCAGCAGCTTGGCGTTGCCCGGCGAGACGGCCTCCGCGTACCAGGACGGCATCTCGGTGACCACCTGCATGGTCAGGGCGACGGCACGGTCCGACAGCTTCTCCGTGACCAGCTTCTTGACGAACTTCCCGCGCACCCCCCGGGCTGAGGCCTCCTTCGCGTTCTTCTCGGCCACCTGAGCGTTGGTCAGCTGCCCCGGCTTGAGGGCGAGGTCGGCCCGCTTGTGCTTGTTGGCGCGCCAGTCGGCGCAGGCGAACACCACGTCCCCCGACCAGTCCAGGGCGAAAGCCCGACCCGGACACTGGGCACTGTGCTGCTCGGCGTCGAGCGGCCTGCCCTCCCCGTCGAGCAGGTCGGCCAGGAGCCGGTCCGTGCTCCCCGGCTCGTACCAGGACCGCTTGTGGACCTCCACCAGCCCCCTGGCCGCCCACTCGGCCCGGATCGCCGCGTTCGCCGCCCGCTGCTCCTTCTCCTGGAGGAGTTCCTGCATGGCGTGCTGCCAGTTGCCCCTGTCCTTGGAGCCGGACCGGACGTCCTCCTTGCGGGCCCTGGCCAGGTCCTCGACCGCCCCCGGCACGTCCGCGACCTCGGCGAGAGCGATCTGCTCTTCCAGGTCGAACTCGTACTGGGCGGACTTCCGCTGCACCTCCTTGGGCAGGGCGGTCGCCTTGTGGGCGTTCCTGACCTGCTCCACCGTCAGACCGGCGGTCGTCGCCGCCTTCTGGAGCGCGGCGTCGTCCAGGTCGAGGAGGTTCAGCTGCTCGGCGGCCTGGACGACGTCGGGGAGGGTCATCGCCTGGCGGAGCAGGTTCTCCTGGAGGGACTTCGCGACGGCGGCCGCGACGACCTCGGCGGACTGGCCGATCAGGTCGGCGCGCACCATACAGGGGACGGCGAGGATGTCGTCCTCGCGCCCTTCGTCGACGCACTTCTGGGCGGCGGCTTGGGCGCTGAGCATGCGGATCTGGCCCGCCAGGACGCCGTAGGTGCCGTCCAGGAACGGGCGGACGATCAGGGGGATCTCAACGCCGTCCGCCTCCACGGAGGCCAGCATCGCCTCGTCGGGGGCGGTGTCCTTCTTCTTGCGGACGTTGTACTCGTCCAGCACGAGCTTGCGCGGGTCCAGGTAGTGCAGCTCGCCCACGCTGCGGTAGCGCAGGCCGTCGGCGGTGCGGGGCTCGGTGTCGACGGTCTCGGGAACGGTGATGGTCATGCGGTGTGCTGTCCTTACGTGGTCCGATTGCCATCCGGGAGCCACCCGGCCTGACAAGAGAAAGACTACCATGGAAAGTGCATCAAACGAAGGGGGTTCAATGCCTTCCAAGGGCGGCGCGTCAGTCCGGCGAACCACCGGGCAGCGCCTCGGGAGCCGCCGTGTCCTCGCGGCCCCAGTCCGCCACCATCACCCAGTGCCGCTCCCCGGCGTGCCGGCGCAGCAGCGGCCTGCCGCGACGCTGCGCGGCCTGCTCGGCGCCCTCCCAGTCGTTGGCGAACAGATCCAGGCTGCCGTACCGGCCGGGGACCGCCCAAGCGCACGCACCGGCGCGCTCGGACGGCTCGTAGAACACGGTGTCGTCCTGCACGTCGACCCGCAGCGGAACGGTGCCGCGTTCCGCCGGCCGTTCCACCAGGGCCGGGTGGGCGGTGTCCAGGTCGATACTGACCCGCAGCTGGCCCAGCTCGTCGACGTAGACGAAGACCATGACGCCGGCCACGGTGACGGCCGGGAGAGTCCCCGGCTCGTCCCGCCGTGCGGGCCAGAAGCGGGCGGTGCGGTTGAACTTGGCGCGGAGCCTGGCGGAGATGGGCATGGGCGGTCCCCCGGGTCGGTCAGTAGCGGTCGATGTGGAAGGCGGGCGACGGCAGCAGGGAGATGACCAGCGAGGCGTCGAACGGCGGCTCCTGGTGCTCGCCGGCCTCCGCGAGGTAGGCACGGACCATCTCGGTGGCGAAGCTCTCGCCCGGCTCGCGGAGACCGAAGTCGACGGTGCGCCGGCTGTGGTCGACCCCGAGGACCTCCACGCCGTTCGGCGACCACGTCTTGCCGTCGTACTCGTCGTAGGTGCTGAGGCTGCGCATCTCGCGGGGTGCGGGCCAGCCGCGCTCACGGCACACCTCGGCCAGGTGCTCGGCGGCCGCCAGCACGGCGCGGCGGTGCAGCTCGGAGTGAGCCGCCGCGATCAGCGACTCCAGGGCGGTGTCCCGCATGAGGTGGAGCCGCGTCGGGCCGTGGCTGGTGGCGCGCCGGCCGAGAAGGCGGCGCCGGATCCGCGTCCAGGGGCGGAGTCCGCGCGGGCGGACGTTCCGGGCGCAGCCGGGCGCGTCCAGCTCGATGCCGCGCAGCTTCCCGTCCGGGGTGCGGAGCGAGGCCTCGGCGTCCTGGGCGTCGATGCCGACGTAGACGGTCCCGTCGTCCTGGACCTGGAAGCCGACACGGAATCCGGCGGCGGCCAGCACGGGGAAGCTCTCCGGGCAGGCCGGGTCGGCGGGCAGGAGGTAGGCGCCGGCGTGCAGTGCGGCGATCTGGCGTTCGGTGAGGGTGGGCATGGGTCTCCCCTGAGTTCGGTGGGTGGTGGGAGGCGGGAGGTCTCCGGTGGTGCGGGCGCAGCGGGTGCGCCCGTCCGGTGGGCGGCGGCCGGACCCGCGTGTGGTGGGTTCGGCCGCCGCCTGTCAGGGGAGGTGTCAGTCGGTGGTGATGGTGAGGCAGGTCAGGGGTACGCCGCGCAGCCGGAAGTTCTTGGTGCCGGGCGGCACCTTGAACTTGGTCTGGCGGGCCCACCGGAGCTGATCGGTGGAGTCCTCGTCCAGGTCCAGATCGGCACAGTCGCCGTCGATCGACGCCACGGTGCCGCTCAGGCCGACGAGGTACTTCTGCTTGATGCCGCGAGTGGTGACGCGGGCCTCGACCGCGACGGCGGCCGCGCGGACCTTGGCCAGCATGTCGCGGCGGTCCCTGACGGCCGCGCCCACGCGGTCGAGGTCCGCCTCGGTGGCGTCGGTGAGGATGAAACGGGTTGCGTCGGCAAGCGACACGGGGCCTCCAGTGGTGCTGTTGCACGGTTCGATTGTCGTCCGGGAGCCACCCGGTGTGACATGAGAAAGACTACCATGGATAATGCATCAAACATAGGGGTTCGACGCCTCCACGGCAGGCCCGAGGATCGGGATGCTGCCCTCGTCCTTCGCCATCGGCGGGGCGGGGCCGGGCGGGCGGAGGGGTCCGCCCGCCCGGCGGCGGGTCAGCGAGTACGGGCGAGGAAGACGCGGGCGGCGGTGACGAGGTCTCCGCCGAAACCGGCCTGGAGCCTGGCGAGCGCGCTCGGCCCGTACCGCTCGACCATGTCGCAGCCGATGGTGATGCAGTAGGCGGGGGCCGGAGCCGGGTGGTGGTCGTCGAAGACCTGACCGTCGGCGAACGCCCGGAGGATGTCGATCCCCGTGTCCCACCCCTCGGCGCCGAGCAGGCCGTACTCCTCGGTGAAGTCGGGGTAGATCCGGGCCAGGTCCTGCGGCGTGACGTCGGGCGACACCAGCCCGTTGACCAGCGCCTCGGCGACCTTGTGGGCGGTGGCGGTGAAGATCCACATCCACCCGTTGGTCTCTTCGCCGATCAGCTTCTCCAGCGGCGGGAAGGGCGGTGCCGTGGCGACGGCGTGCTCCTTCCGCAGCCAGTCGCGCAGTACGGCGATAGTTCGGGTGTGCTGGCGGACGGCCTGCCGGGCGGTGCGCACCTCCCAGGCCCCGGATTCCACGACCTCGTGGTGCGCGTCCCTGAGCATCCACAGCACCGCGTGGCCCGGGTAGTCCGGCCGGAGGTACAGGCGGAAGTACGCCGGATAGTCCGGAACCTCCTGCGGGTGCAGGAGGAACACGCGGTGTGACGGGTGGCGCGGGCTGGTGATCCTCACGCCCAGCTCGATCTCCACGCTGTAGTCGTCGGAGAGGTGTACGACCTTCGCGGGCATGCCGCTTCGGCGCAGCGCCCTTGCAAGGGGATGGGCGGGGGAGAGTGCAGTGGGCACGGGCAGTCCTTCGCTTCGGGGGTGGTTCGATTGCCTTCCGGGAGCCACCCGGCCTGACAAGAGAAAGACTACCATGAAAAATGCATCCAATGAGGGTTGGCCGACGCTCTCGCGTCAGCCAACCCCCAGGCGGGAGGCCTCGCCGTCCGGCTCGCCGCCCCGGGTGCGGCGACCGCTACACCGCCGCCCGCAGCCCCGCCTCGACCGGCTCCGCACCGGCATCGGGAGCGGGGCCGGCCGCGGTCCGCCAGGCCGTCTCGAAGCCCGCCCTGGCCTTGGGCAGCACCGTCGCAGGGGCGGTGACGAACTGGCGCTCCCGGCTCGGGTAGCTGTCCGCGCGCCGGACGGTGACCACCCGGTCGAAGCCGAGGTCGTACCCGGGGACCGTGCTGGCCACGTGCTCCAGGGCGCGCCCCGGCCGGTCGGCGAAGCGTTCCAGGTCGGCGAGGGCCTGGCGGCGACTGAGGATGCCGATCCGGCGCACCGAGCGCCAGACGTTGCCCTTGACCTGCGGGTCCGAGCAGAGCGGGTCCCGCCGCAGGCACCGCGCCCCGCTGAGGGTCTGGCAGACCTTGCAGCGGGGCAGCTCGGAAGGGGGTGCGCCGGATTCGACGGCCAGCTTGCGGCAGCGCGCGCACCGGGGGCCGTGCCAGGTCTTGCAGTGCTCGGAGCGTCCGGGTGCCAGCACGCGGCGGACCTCGTAGATGCTCCAGGGCTCGGAGTCGAGCCGTTCGGCCAGCAGGTCGAGCGCGGTGCAGTTGCCGGCGCGGTGCAGTTCCTCCCGCAGCGAGGACTTCGCGTACAGGGTGAAGCGCGGGTTGAGCGCCTGCGCGGTGTACTCCAGCAGCGCGGCCTCGGCGATCTGCCGCGGGAAGCGCCTGGAGCGGGCCATGTGGTCGGGCAGGGAGCCCGCGCTGACCGGGTAGGGGCATGCCCAGCAGAAGCTCTTCGGATACGAAACGCCAAGGCGGGACTTGAGGTAGGCGAGCAGCGCGGGGCGGTCCCAGCCCCAGTTGATCAGCGGGTACCAGGGCCTGCGGCCGGGTTTGGGGAAGGAGGTGTCGACCCGGGCGCGGGAGGCCTCGCCGGCCTCGAAGCCGACGACGTGCCGGTAGGGGCCGTGCAGGTTCTGCTTGAACCAGAGGTCCAGGGGCTCGCCCTTGGCGCGGACACTGCACAGCCGGCTGCCCCCGTACATCGGCACGGTTCCCGACTCGCTCAGGTCCAGCAGCAGGCTCCATCGGCCGGAGGTGTGGATGCGGGTGGGGGCGCGGGTGTCGGAGAGGATTTCGACGCCCGACCGGGCGATGGAGTGCCCGCCGCGGGCGATCTGCACGTAGCGGACGCGGTGGGTGCGCAGCAGCGGCAGGATGTGCTGCTCGGCGAGGGAGGCGCTGTCGGGCCACTCCATGCCGGTCATGGCCGTGATCACGATGAGGTCGGACAGGTCGGGCCGCAGGCCGTAGGCGGCCGGGTTCTCCAGGAACCGCAGGATGATCGCGGTGGAGTCGGCTCCGAGACCCCAGCTGACGACCGTCGTGCCGCACGGCTCGGGCTCGGGGAAGGAATCGGCGTTGAACAGGACAAGCTGACTGGACGTCATGACGGGTGCACTCCATCCGGTGCGGGCGGACCGCGCCGGGTTCGAAGGAGGGGGAGGAGTCCGGCTGCAGGTCCCCGGGTGAACGGGGCCGGTGGCCGGGAAGGCCTCTCCGCGGGCAGGTCCTGGCCCGGGCGGGAGGGTGGCGCCGGCCGCGCGGCGCGGGGAACGGGTGCGCGATCGGCCCCGGCCGCCGCCGCCCTTGCCTCTCGGGGGCGGCGGCAGCCGGGGGGCGTCACGCGGTGGTCGGGGCTGTGGCCAGCCGGGCCAGCGACCGGACGGCGGCGGGGACCGAGAGCTGGGCCATGTCGACGTCGGCCATGCCGTGCGCGTAGAGCTTGACGATGGGGCCGGGGCGGCCGTCGGTCAGGTAGGAAAGGGGGACGGCCAGGTGCTCGCCCGGCCCGAGGGTGCTGGTGTCCAGCGCCCCGAGATCGGTGACAGGCCCGGTGGGCGAGGGGTAGTCGATCGTCTCCATGTCGAGCGCGGCACGGACCAGCCGGTCGGCGCTCGCGGTGGACAGACCGAGCGCCAGGATGCTGACGTGCATCGGGCAGGTGACCAGGGCGACCACCTGGCCGCCGCCGAGCGTCCCGGCCACGGCCATGGAGGCGGAGGCGGACTCCCAGCCCGCCTGCCAGCCGTCCTGCGGGCCCAGCGCGGGTGCCGCCGCGATGAGGGCGTCCACGGCGCTAACGCGCCCTTCGTTGACGTTGACGGACCAGAGGAAGAGGGCGTCGTCGAGGTTCATGGGGTCTCCAGTGCGGTGCGCGACGGTTCGATTGAGGCCGGTAGCCAACCGGCCTGACAAGAGAAAGACTACCATGAATAATGCATCGAAAGTGCCTCCGTGTGCCGCTTCGGAGCAGGGTAGGCCGTCGGCGCCACGGTGACGCGCGTCCGGCGCGCTCCGATGGACCGCGCATAGAGGTGGTTGCCCCCGTGGTCCAGCCGTCCGGCCCCGATCGCCTCCAGCGCCTCCTCCAGCCACCTGCCGCCCGGCTCCCCCTCCTCCCGCGGCCGCGCCCCCAACACCCGCAGCCGCCGTTCGACCCCCTGGTGCCCGCTCTCGTCCCGGCGCACCTTCATCGCTGCGCGGTCCGTGAGCACCGTGCCGTCCGGCAGGACCACCAGCCGACGCGCCCGGCTCCGGCCCAGGTACGCGAAGTCCTGCGCCGCGTAGACGTGCCCAACGTGCCCAGGCGTGACCACCTCCCTGCCCTGCGGGGTGACCCTGACCCGCGGGTGCGGGTCCGAGTAGGCGACCACTCCCCGCACGCCGCGCCCGGCCGCGAGCGCGAAGGAGGCAGCGCACATCCACGACTCGCCGTTGCTCGGCACCTCGTCCAGGAGCACCAGCCGGCTCAGCTCCACCGACGCCCGGTACGGCTCCAAGGACGGGAACACCCGCGTCAACACCGCCCGCGCCATCGGCACCCCGAGCGCCAGCACGCCGACCAGGCGGCCGCCGTCCGGCTCGCCCGGCCCGGGCGCCGCGGTGAGCAGCTGCATCCCGAACGCCATCCGCACCGCCGGCCACGAACCGCTGTAGTGGTGCTGCTCCACGAACCGCCGCGCCGGCCCGGCCTCCAAGGAAACGCACCGGTACAGGGCCGGATCGAAACCGCCCTCGCTCGTTCGTCTCCAGGTAGCCCGTCGATCGCTCCAGCGCTGACACCAGTCCGGTTCCAACAAGTCCAGCCGCAGCTGCTCCCCGCCGCCGTCGGGAGACGGGGCGATCACGCCGGGCCTCCCGGCTCGGGCTGGGTGCCGACGGACACGGGGTAGTGCACGACGCACGAGTCCCTGGGACAGGGCTGGCCGAGGGCGGCGATGAACTGTCGGTGCACCGCGAAGGCCTCGGCTACCCAGTCGTCGCCCGCGGCGAACTCGGGGCGCCACGCGGCCCACCGCGCGCGCGCCTCGACAAGGTCGGCCAGGCTGTAGAACTCGTTGGCGCCGTGTTGGCGGATCAGGTCGATCCACGAGGCGCGGGCGCGACGGTACGCGCGGTGGGAGCGGTTATAGCCGGAGGCCGGGTCGATGTCATCCATCTCGACCCCGGCAGCAAGGCAGATCGCTGTTCGCGCATCGGCCATGGAGGTGCGGCGGTCAGCCTCGCATACCGAGCAGCAGGGTTCCAGGGAGGCGATGGACATGAGCAAGAAGGTCGGGTTGAACCGGAAGCGAGGCACGCTCTCTCCTTGGTAGTGCGGCCAGCATGTGCTGACCGGTGCGTGGTTGCAGATCACGGTGAGGTGCGTGCGGGGCAGGGCGGCGCGATGCCGTCGGCCTGCCCAGTCGGCGAACTGGAGCCCGGGGTGTGGTCGAGGGTGCCTCCGATGTCGTCGGCGCCCTCGACCGGACGGGCGGTCAGACGGCGGCCAGAGCTGCGGCGCCGCGCAGGAACGCCGCGGCTCCAGCAGCGGTCCGGCCCGGGGCGCTGCCCCAGTTCCAGACCGTTGCCCGGTAGTAGTCCTCGGTGGAGGCGTTCCACCACGGCGGGACCACGACCGGGCAGCCGTGGACGCGGTCGGCCAGGCGCCCCAGGGCGGCGGCGCCGGCAGAGGACCGGTGGTTGTACCCGAGTTGGCGAACGGCCAGGGTCACGGCGTGGGTGATCGTGGCCGGCCCCGTCCGCGCGTCGCGCGCCCAGTCCCACGGGCCCGGGTGCAGCCCGACGTGCTGTAGGTGGGCGGCGGCGAACTCCAGCACCGACGAGGCGGTCGGACGGACGTGCCGCCGCGGGCGCGGGCCGGGTTCGGCCGGCTCGGGCGGTGCGGGCCGGATGCCGGCCTCCGTCACGTGGACCCACAGCGACGGCAGGTCCAAGCCCGGGCCGTCGGGCCCGGTCGTCGTCTCGACCGCCCGGCCTTCGTGGTCGTTGACCCGGACGGAGACGGTTCCGCGCGCCTCGTCCGCGCAGGCGGCGACGCTGTGGCCGCTCGCGGTGACGCCGTAGACATTGCCGTGCGGCAACGCCTCTGTGACGAAGCGCCGGACGTCCTGGGCGAAGGCGTCCCAGGTCGGGCGAAGGGCGGCGGAGTCGGGGAAGGGCATGGTCATGGGTGATCTCTCCTTGGCTGAGACGGAGGGGGCGCGCCGGGGCCGGCTGCCTCTGGCGCTGCTCTCACGTGCGCGCGAGGAACTGCGGGGGGACGGCGTCGGTGAGCCAGACGCCGTTGGCGCTGACCCGGAAGGCGTGCCCCGCGCGCGTCATGGCCGCCGTGTTCACGGTCAGGACGACCGGCCGTCCGCGCCGGGCGCCTACCTGGCGGGCGGTGTGGGGGTTGGGGGACAGGTGGACGTCGTGTCGGGCCATCGGCCGCAGTCCCTCGCGGAGAATCGACTCCACGGACCCCTCGGCGGTGCCGTGGAACAGGACCTCGGGCGGTGCGGCGGTGGGAAGGCGCAGGTCGACCGGAACCGTGTGCCCCTGGCTGGCGCGGATGGACCGGCCGTCCTCGGAGTAGGCGAAGCGGCGTTTCGTGTCGACGGTCACGACGTGGTCGAGCTCCGCTCTGGTGAGCGCCACGCCTTGGGCCGCCAGGGCGGACAGCAGGGCATCGGTCCCGGTCCAGCCCGCGTTGTCGAGGGTGATTCCCAACGGTCCGGGTCGGTGACGAAGGATGTGGGCCAGCAGTCGGCTGGTCTTGATCACTCGCTGCGTGTGCATGGCTTATGTCTCCTGTCGTGGGCAGCCGGGCGCGCCCGGCCGGCGGATCGGTGAGGGGACCGTGCGAGGGCCCGCCGGAACGTCGGGGCGGGAACCCGACGGCGGCGGCGGTCCGGGGGCGGTGCTGCCAGCCGAGGATGCGGCTGGCAGCACCGGTCCCTGCTACCGGTCGTCGGTCGCGCTGGGGTCGAACATTCGGCCGAGCGGGCCGTCTAGTTGGGACGTGAGGTCCCAGGTGAGGGTGGGGCCGTCCCAGAGGTCCGCAGTCACCAGCACCGACTCGACCGTCGGCGGGCCCGGGCGGAAGTCGCCGGAAAGCGACCACTGCACGGTGATCCGGAACTCCGTCCCGGTGTTGTTCCCCAGCTGCCCCGTCAGCAGCAGGGCGATCTGCCGGTCCGTCGCCTCCCGAAGGGACACGTAGTCGCCAAGGATGCACTCGGTGCAGCCGCAGTTGTGGGGGTCAACCGCGTAGGGCGGCTTCTTCGGCCTGGACATGGTGAGCCTCTCGTGGTCGCTGATGCGGTTCGATTGCCATCCGGGAGCCACCCGGACCGACAAGAGAAAGACTACCATGAATAATGCATCGAAGCTACCTCTGTCACACCACCACCGCCTACGCGGCACCACCGGCCCCCGACCCGTCCACCACCGGGCCGGGAAGCGGAACGATCAGGGTGTACACGGCGCGGGGACCCTCCGGCGGCATGTTCCCCGCGAGTTCCGTCAGTGGCTCGTCGAGCTCCTTCTTCAGGTCTTCCGTCACTCGCGACCCGTCACTGAACACGACGACCGCCCCCCTCGGATCCCACCACCAGCCGTCGTCCCAGGAGGCGGACGGAACCTCGATCGACGCGATCCGGACGCCGGCGGCGTCGGGCTCGCCGTACAGCCAGCCCAGAGCCTCCCGAAGGTTCTCGTGCATGACCGCCATGCTGCGCCGCTCCTCCTCATCGAGGACGAGGTTCCTCAGAACGCACAGGGTGGTGCCCCCGGCGTCCCGGAGGGCGGCACGGAAGGCCGGCGTGAGCACGAAGGCGGAAAGGTCGAGGGTCATGGCAACTCCAACGGTGAAGATCTTGACGGTTGACCGGCCCGTCCGGCCCCGGGGTCGGACGGGCCGTCGGGCCGATACAGCAGCCCGAGGATCAGGAGGACCAGGTCGAGGTCGCCCTCGACGTCGAGCGCGGCCTCCGTGGTGTCATCAGCCGCAGCCTCCTCGGCCAGGTGGACGTTCACGACCGTGCGCCCCACGCCGAGCCCCACGAGCGTGTCAGTGCCCGGCACGTTCGGGCCCGGGGTCAGCACCGGGAACGCCGCCGAGAGCCGGGAGTACGCGTTGGCCACGGAGAGCGGAGGCCGCACGTCCTGCGGAGGCAGGGCGGCGGCCAGGGCCCGCACGACCGACCCCAGCTGCGCCCGGGCCTCCAGCAGGACCCGCCCCGGGGTGGTGGAGCAGGCCGTGGCCTCGACGTGCGGCCCGTGCTGCCACGCGACCACATCCGCCCCGGGGAGCATGGCGGCCGTCGACTGGGCCCGGTCCGGAAGGTGGGCGATCAGCGCCGTCATCGTCAGCAGCTGGCGCAGCCTCCGTCGCTCGGGCGTGGCGTCGGGCTCCTCGGGCGGGGTGAGGTGGTCGCGGGCGATCGCGGCAGCGACCGTGGCGGGGGCGATGTGCCTCCACGGGATCAGGGTGCGCGCGACGGGGGCGCCCGGTGCGTCGGCCGTCTGCAGGCCGTAGGGCCAGGCGCGGACCGCGACGCCCTCGGTGGTGCCGGTGAGCAGGATGCGGCGGGCTCGGTCGTTGAGGACGGCCTGCGGGTTTCCTTCGTCGTCGTGTCCGGCGGGGTCGGCCTCCCAGCGGCCTTGGCGCGCGGGCAGCTCGTCTCCCGTGTAGGCGGCGAGCCAGGACATGTCCCAGGTGTGGTCAAGGGTGTTGGCGGTGGTCATGGGCATCCTTCCGGTGGGGGTGTACCGGGCTGTGGCGGGGCGCGGTCCGGGGCCGACGACCGCCGAAGCGGTCGTCGGCCGGGGCGGGCCTACAGGGGTGCGGGGGCCAGTGCCGTCCGGACAGCGGCGTCGCGGGCCTGGCGGCGGCGAAGGCGAGGCGGTACCGCCAGGCCGAGCAGCCCGTACTCCTCGATCACCAGCGCGTTGAACTGCGCGCCGTGGGCCCTGACCAGGCGCTGGACCGCCTCCAGCTCGGCGCGCTGGCGCAGCTCCGCCAGACTCTCGCCAGCCGCCTTCCGCGTCTTGGCCTCCGCTGCCTCCGCCCGCCGGATCCCGGAGGCCAGCGCGGTGCTCTCCGTCAGCCGCGCGAGCAGGGCCGTGCGGAAGGACGCGGTCCGCCCGCGCCACTCGTCGCCCTCCGGAGAGGTGTCGGCGGCCCGCTGCTGGAACTGGCCCTCCACAGTGGCCCGGAGGTGGTTCAGTGCGTCGGTCCAGCGGTCCACGTTGACCGCGTCCCGCAGCGCACCGGCCTGGACCGGGGTCACCTTCCCTCGCACGTCCTGGATCGCCAGGGCGGCGAACTCCACGTCGCCCAGTGCGGCGACCTGCTCGGTCACCGGCAGCGAACTGGCCGGGACGATGGCCTTGCTGGTGAGGTGATACCACCCGCAACCACACTCGTACGGCTCCAGGTGGTGCACGTAGCTGGCGGCGGTCCGGCGGGCGGCCGTCGGCGTGGCGAAATTGGCCTTGCCCGGGGTGGGGCAGCCTTCGGGGGCCGCCGTCTCGACTCGGTTCCTGGTCACAGGTCAGCTCCGACGGTTCGCGGCGGCGCGGATGGTGAGGGCGGCCGCGTCGGCGGTCAGACCCTCCGTCTCGCCCCACGACGAGATGACGGTCCGCCGGTAGTCGGCCTCCGACACCCCGAGCGGCGCGTACAGGTCCGACGTGATCGGCACGTCCGACAGGTGGTCGGACAGGGCCCGCAGTGCCTCGGAGAACTCCGCCGGGTGGTCGGCGCGCCGACGCGCGGCGACCTGGCCCCGGCGGCGCGCACCGGCGCGGATGGTCCGCCCGGCCGTCCGGCGCTGCGCGCGGTCGAAGGCGTGCAGGACGGAGCACGGCGCGTCCGGCGCGTAGGTGGCGGGCGGGCAGGTCGCCCACTCCTCGTCGCTGAGCCCGGTGCCCTGGTGCAGGCCGTTGGCCTCGATGTGGCGGGCGGTCAGTTCCATGACCAGCTCGGTGCGGGAAATGCGGTGACGGCTCACAGGTTCCTCCTGGTGAATGGGTCCGATTGCCTTCCGGGGGCCACCCGGCCTGACAAGAGAAAGACTACCATGAACCTTGCATTGAATGAAGCTGGTTGACCCCTCTCACCCGCCGCCCCCACCGGCGCCGGCAAGCGCGGCCAGGATGCCGGCGAACCGCTCGGGGGTACGGTCCGGCCAGGGCGCCGCGCCGTCCAGGGCGGCGCGCACGCAGGCCTCCCACTCGTGGAAGAACTCCATCAGCACGTCGCTCAGCTCCAGCGTGGCCTCCTGGTCGGTGAAGTCCACGCCGGTGCCCTCCAGCCAGGCCGCCGCCGTTCGGGCCCGCGCCCTGGTGCCGCAACCTGAGGCGAGCCTGACCCGGTTCCGCCAGGGCAGGCACACGCTCCACGGGAGGGGCGCGTAGCGGCCGGCGGGCCGGTAGAGCGCCAGGACGACCGGTTCGCCGGCCACCGGGGACGGTCCGGGGGCGGGGGTCCGGTGACGCTTGAACAGCTCGTCGACGTCGGCCAGGCGGGCGAAGCGGCCACCCGCACCGTTGTCGCGGGCCTCGGCGAGCACCCGGTGCGGGTCGTAGCGGCCGGGGGCGGCGAGCAGGGCGACGGTGGGGTGGGTCAGCCCGCCGACCGCACCGGTGCTCCCGTCCGGCAGGGTGAAGGCTGTGGGGGTGCCGTCGGCCCTGACGGCGGCGACGATGACGGGCTGGTAGTCGGCTCGGTCGGACCGCGGGCCGGCGTCCGGTGCCGGGCGCCGGGTCTCCAGGGTGGCGAGCTGGCCGCGGACGGCCCGCAGCGGCGGGCGGTCGGCTGCGGTGCGGTTGCGGGGGCTGTTCATGAGGCTCCCTGAGGTGTGTGGGTCCGGGCGTTCGCACCGGTCCACGCTGCGATCGCGTCTGCGCAGGCCTGGGCGTCGCGGTAGGCGTCCAGGCCGTGGCCGTCGTAGATGTCTGTGCGGTCGCCGGGGTCGTGGTCGGGGTGGAAGGCGGTGGTCCAGCGGTCGTGGTCGGTGGCCGGGTGGTCGGCGCGGGCGTCGTCGGTGCTGAGGATCTCCCCGCCCGGGACGGTGAGTGCCACCGCCGTGCAGCCGCCTCCGGTGGGCGCGACGGCGGCGGCCAGGCCGCGCTCGGCCAGCGCCAGGACGAGGAGCTCGCCGGCGTTCGCCTCGGGGTCCCCGGCTGCGGCGGCGCCTCCGGGTGGGGGCGTCACCGGCGGGCGGTGGAGCCAGAAGCCTTCACCGGCGCCGTCCAGGACGCGGCGGCCCACCTCCCAGTCGGTGAGGCGCGAGACCTGGTCCCAGGTCCACGGCTCGCCGTTGTGGCGCGACACCTCGGGGCCACTGGTCAGCCACAGTCGGTCCACGGGCGCGGCGGTGAACAGCTCGCCGATGATCCGGCGTTCGACGCGGACGAACACGCGGTCACCGGCCACCTCCACGGCCCGTCCCGGGTTGTTACGGGCCGCGAAGACCGGGCACGTGGTGCAGTCCGGGAACTCCCGGGCGGCGACACACGCGCCGTAGGGCCCCCACTGGCTCAGCCGGGTGTCGCGCCGGCTTCCGTGCAGGGCGGCCCAGGATCGTGGCCGAAGGGCGCATTGGGCGTCGACGCTGCCGATGTGGGCGTTCAGGGACAGGCGGTTCCACCCGCCCGGGGGGCGGGCCGGCTCGGGGGCGGGGAGGTACAGCGGCATGGCGGGGTCTCCGATCGGGAGGCGGGGTGAATGCGGGTCGGGGTGGTCGTCGAACCGGCGCGGGTCCGGACGGTGGGACCTCTCCCGGTCGAAGCCGCAGGCGGCGTGCGCAGCGAAGGATGGTGCGACCGGATCCGTGGGCAGGGTTGGAGCGATCCGGCCCGGGGAAGTCCGTGTGGGGTGGAGCGGCGTGGTGGGGGCTACGGTCGGTCGGTCCCGAACGCGGCGACCAGGCGGGCGGACCGGCGGGCGGCGTCGTTCAGGTAGTTGAAGACCACTTCCGGGGCGCGGTCCAGGACCAGGCGGACGATCTCCTGCCCGGCCTCGCAGCCCTCGTTGTAGTCCTTGCTGTCGTAGTCGGGGCCGCCGGCCAGCCACACCCGCAGGGTCGGCTCGACAACCCGGAGGTCGTTGTCCGGGCCCTTCCAGAGCCGGTGATCGGCGAAGGCGCGGCGGACGGCGGACGCCGCCCAGTCGACGCCCTGTTCGTAGCGGCAGGTGACCGGCTCGGGGCGGGCGAACTCGGCCAGTGCGGCCAGAACCATCTCAGCCGTGATCGGCATGCGACCTCCATGGGAGTGTGACGGCCCGCCGGAGGCCAGGGGGCGGTGGAAGGGGGCGGGGGGGGGGGCGGCCCCCCCCCCCCCCGGGGGGGGGGGGGGGGGGGGCCGCCCCCCCCCGCGGCGGCGCGGGCGGCGCGTGGTGGGGGGGGGGGGGCGCCCCCGGGGGAGGCCGGAAGC